>NC_020291.1:565000-802500 GCF_000340885.1 Clostridium saccharoperbutylacetonicum N1-4(HMT)
CGATGTCGGCTCGTCGCATCCTGGGGCTGAAGTAGGTCCCAAGGGTTGGGCTGTTCGCCCATTAAAGCGGCACGCGAGCTGGGTTCAGAACGTCGTGAGACAGTTCGGTCCCTATCCGTCGCGGGCGTAGGAAATTTGAGAGGAGCTGTCCTTAGTACGAGAGGACCGGGATGGACTGACCTATGGTGTACCAGTTGTTTCGCCAGAAGCATAGCTGGGTAGCTAAGTCGGGAAGGGATAAACGCTGAAAGCATCTAAGTGTGAAGCCCCCCTCAAGATGAGATTTCCCATAGCATAAGCTAGTAAGACCCCTTGAAGACTACAAGGTTGATAGGTCAGAGGTGTAAGTGTGGTAACATATTTAGCTGACTGATACTAATAGGTCGAGGGCTTGACCAATAAGTTAAGTTGTAAAAAATACATTAGTAATTATATGCAATTTTGAAAGAACATGTTTCTTTCAAAGATAGCGTTCCGCGATAGCTCAATGGTGGAGCACTCGGCTGTTAACCGATAGGTTGGAGGTTCGAGTCCTCTTCGCGGAGCCATTTTTTTATAAAAAATGAAAAAATTTTAGTCGAGAAATCGGCTTTTTTTTATTGTATAAAACTCATAAAATAACTATACTATATATAGAAATGAAAAATGTTTTTCAAGGTTAATTTATAGTAGTATAATAACTAAATTCACTAAAATATATGAGGTAGAAAAATGAAGTTTGATAGAAGGAATAATAATAAAATGAAAAATATAAAAAGAGCAAGAACTACTATATTATTTATTATAGTTGCAATATTTGTAATTGTAGGTAGTGCTTTAGCAGCTCAGAAATTTTCGGCGTCAAGACAAGCCGTACAGGCACTTGATGAGGTGAAGGATGATAAAAATCAAAAATTAGACTCAAGTAGTACCCAAGAAGACAAAAATGGTTCAACTGAAACTGCACCTACAAAAGAAAGTAATTCAGGAGTTGAAGATGTTGCATTTGTAGAGAAGTACTTAAATCAGCAAATGAAAGGGCAAAAACCTGATGGAGCGGATGGAAAAAAAGTTGCATATTTAACTTTTGATGATGGACCATCAGAAACAGTAACTCCTCAAATATTGGATATCCTTAAGGCAGAAAATGTACATGCGACTTTTTTTCTTGTTGGTAAAGAAATAGATGCAAGTGAAACTAATAAAAATTTAGTTAAAAGAGAGTATGCAGAAGGAAATGCTATAGGAAATCATACTTATACACATGATTACAATTATTTGTATCCAAAGAATAAAATAAACGTAAATACTTGTATGTCTGATTTTGAAAAAACAAATCAATCTTTAAAAAATGTTTTAGGGCAAGATTTTTCAACAAGAGCTGTTAGATTCCCTGGAGGACAAATGACTTGGGAGAAAAGTGACCCTCAAGGTACAGTTGCAATAGATAAGGCTTTACATGATAAAGATTATCATCAAATTGATTGGAATGCGCTATCAGGGGATGCAGAAAGTAAAGCTAAAAGGACTGCAGAACAGTTAACTCAAGAAGCTATAAAAACTATAGGTAAAAGAGAAAAAGTTATAATATTAATGCATGATACTTATGGAAAAGAAGAAACAGCAAAGGCTTTACCAGGCATAATAAAATACTTAAAAGATCAAGGGTATGAATTTAAGATATTAAAATAGTTCATGAAATTAATTGTAATAGTTTATAAATAGGCTATGTTATTAACATTAAATAACATAGTCTATTTTTTATTTTAGGATAATAAAAAAATTATGTATAGGTAAAGAATTTAATGGTAAACTGGTAATATATATTAATTTTGATTTTTTATCTTTTTATATATTAGATAGATAAGTTTAATGTAAGGAGGAATTTTATGTTATCAAGAAGTGTTGCCCAAGAGGTATTAGAAAAATGTCTAGTAACTGGAGGAGATTTTGCTGAATTATTTGAAGATGATTCAGTTAATAATTCTATAGTTCTAGTTGATGGAAGAGTTGATGATGCAATAGGTGGCAGAAGTTATGGAATAGGAATTAGAATATTTAAGGGATTAAATAGTGTATATGCATATACAAACAATAATAGTTTAAATAGCCTTTTAGATACTGCATATAGAGCAGCTTTAGCCTTAGGAGAAGTAAAAGAAAACAATGGGCTTTCAATTGTTTTAAATGAAAAGAAAATAGAAACTATACATCCAATCCTATATTACCCAAAGGATGTAGCTTATGATAAGAAAATAGCTATATTAAAAAAGGCCTATAAAGGTGCAAAGGAATTTAACACTGATATTTCACAAGTTATTGCAAATTATTCTGATAAAGATCAAAATATTTTAATTGCAAATACTGAGGGGTTATATATTGCAGATAGGAGAATCCGAACAAGACTTGGTGTAAGTGCAATTGCATCAAAAGGAAATGAAAATCAAACTGGTTTTGAAGGACCAGGAAGACATATGGGGATTGAAATGTTTGATAACATAGATCCAGAATATCACGGTAGAGAAGCAGCAAGAGTGGCTCATACTATGTTACATGCTAAGAATTGCCCGGCTGGTAATATGACTGTTGTAATTGATAATGGATTTGGTGGTGTTATATTCCACGAAGCTTGTGGTCACTCTTTAGAAGCAAGCGCTGTAGCTAAAGGAAATTCGGTTTTTGCTAATAAATTAGGAGAGCAGATTGCATCTACTAAAGTTACCGCAATAGATGATGGTACAATGCCAAATGCTTGGGGATCATTAAACATTGATGATGAAGGAAATAAGACTCGAAAGAATATCTTAATTGAAAATGGTATTTTAAAGGGTTATATGATTGATAAGCTTAATGGTAGACGTATGAACATGGAGGCAACAGGTAGTTCAAGAAGGCAAAGCTATAAATTCCAGCCAACTTCAAGAATGACCAATACTTATATAGCAGCTGGTAATGATAATCCGGCAGATATTATTAAATCTGTTGAAGATGGATTATATGCTAAAAAGTTAGGTGGAGGATCTGTTAATCCTGTTACTGGTGAATTTAACTTTGCTGTTCAAGAAGGCTATTTAGTTAAAAATGGTGAAATTCAAGAGCCTGTAAGAGGAGCAAGTCTTATCGGTAAAGGAAGTCAAGTTCTTATGGATATTGATATGGTTGGAAATAATTTAGAGGTGGCTCAAGGGATGTGTGGATCATCCTCTGGAAGTATTCCTACTAATGTAGGTCAGCCTATGATTAGAGTTAAGAAAATGACAGTAGGAGGTAGATAGATATGGATTTTAACTTATTTAAAGAAGAATTATTTAAAGAAGCTAAGAATTCAGGCTTTGAAGAATGTGAAATATATTATTCTGATGCTGAAAGTTTGAGTATAAATATATATGAAGGTGAAGTTGAAAAATATAAATTAAATAATGCTTTTGGATTATCCTTTAGAGGAAAAATAAATGATAAGATGGGATATTCATATACAGAGATTTTAGATGAAGAAGCAATAAAAACTCTGATTACAAATGCTAAAGCTGCAGCACTTTCTATAGAAAATGATGATGTACAATTTATATATGAAGGGGATAAGGAATACAAAGAGATAAATTCCTATAAAAAAGAATTAGATGAAATAAAACCTGATGAACTTATATCCCTTGCTATAGAAATAGAGAAGGAATGTAAAAAGCAATGTGATAAGGTAGTAAGTTTCCAAGGTTGTGGAATAGGATATGGTAAATCTACTTATGGTATCATTAATTCAAAAGGTCTTAATTTACAAAATGAAAGAAATAGCTTAACTGCATATGTTGTTCCAATAGTTGAAGACAATGAGATAAAATATGATGGGACAGGGTACGTGATAGCTAAAAATTTAGGTGAAGTAAAGCCAGAAGTTATAGCTAAACAAGGGCTTGAAGAAGCACTATCAAAAATTGGTGGAAAGAGTATTCCATCAGGAAAATATAAGATGATCATAAATAATGAAGCTATGGTATCTTTACTTGGAACTTTCTCTTCAATATTTAATGCAGAACAAGTACAAAAGGGCTTATCTTTATTAAAGGGAAAAGAAGGAGAAATTATTGCATCAGATATCGTGACTTTAGTAGATGACCCTCATTTAGAAGACGGTCTTGGAACAACTTCTTTTGATGATGAAGGTGTTGCAACTTATAAAAAAGAAATAATCACAAAAGGAAAACTAAATACTTTTTTATATAATTTAAAGACAGCACATAAAGCAGGAGTAAAGTCTACAGGAAATGGATTTAAAAGTTCTTATGCATCTATAGTTGGCATAAGTGCAACAAACTTTTATATAGAGCCAGGAAAGAAATCTTTTGATGAACTTTGTGAAGAAGTTAAAGATGGAGTTATAATAACAGATTTTGCAGGTCTTCATTCAGGGGCTAGTGCAGTTACAGGAGATTTTTCTTTGGCAGCTAAAGGGTTCATGATTGAAGATGGAAAGAAGAGTTTCCCTGTTGAGCAGATAACAGTAGCAGGTAATTTCTTCACTCTATTAAAGGATATAGAAGAAGTGGGCAGTGATTTGAAATTCCCAATGAGCAGTATAGGATGCCCATCTGTAGTTGTAAAGGAACTTTCTGTGGCAGGAAAATAGATAAAAGTATATAGTAATTGAAAAAATATAATAAGAAATTTATTGAAGAAACTATAATAAATAAGAAGTTTGAAGAAGTGGAGGAAGCATAAGTCCTTCACTTTTTTGATGTTTAAGAAATTAATGATAAATTAGTATGTTATAGGCATTTTTTGTATAAAAACTCTAACAAAATTTAATTATACAGATTATAATAAAGTAGTATGTATGGAACCAATATAAATAAATGCAAGGAGGAAGATGATGAACAAGAACATTTCAATACTTATGTTTATAATGTCATTAATAGGTATACTATACAATATGTTTTTTGTTTCAGATGCTGTTAGTGTGATTATTAGGATAACTTGCATTATAGGAATATTAATTCTTGAATTTTTGAATTATTCTTTTAAGATAAATGAAAAGAACATTAATTTTCTTCAACTTATTGGTATTTTAATTTTTTTAAAGTTAGGGTATTATGAGTTAAATTTCTTTTTGCCAATAATATTGTTTAAAATATTAAATAAGAAGATAAATATATTAGTTAGTATAGGAATTAGTAGTGCAATAATTTTTTACATTTTTAAAGAAAATGTATTTTATATGATAACTTATGCTGTAGTTGTAAATTTGTATTTATTTGAATTAAAGAAACAAAATGAAGATAAAGAAAAAATTAAAGAATTTGATAGAGAACAAAGATATGAACATCACTTAATGGAGAATAAAATTAGAAATCTAGAACGGTATTTAGAGCAGAATAATGTTGTTACCAGTTTAAGAGAGAGAAATTTTATGGCTCAAAAGCTTCATGATCATTTAGGGCATAGAATAACAAGTTCAATTATGCAGTTAGAAGTGACAAAAGAAACCTTAGGTAAAAATAATGAACTTGCATATAAATATCTAACAACTTCTATGACGAATCTTAGAGAAGGAATGGATGAAATAAGGGAAGTATTGAGGAAGGTAAAGCCAAGGGATAAAGTAATAGGAATTGAAAATATTAAAGAACAATTATTAAAATTTGAATATAGTACAGGAGTAAAAACATCTTTAATTATTGAAGGTGATACAAGTAGGTTTACTTTAAAATTGTGGATGGTGATACAGGATAATCTTAGTGAAGCATTAACCAATGCTGCAAAATACTCTACAGGGGATGAAATTAAACTATCTATTTACATATATAATAAAATAGTTAGGATAGAATTCAGAGATAATGGAAAAGGATATAAGACATTAAATAAAGGACTTGGGCTTAGAGGAATTGATGAAAGAATTCAAAACCTTAGAGGAAGAGTAGAATATTATAATGATAATGGATTTGTAATAAATGCAGTTTTGAATCTGGAGGATAAGCAATGAGTATTAAAATATTAATATGTGATGATGACAGTTTAATTAGAGAAAGTTTAAAAATACTTTTACCCATTAAAGGGGATATAGAAGTGGTTGGGGAGGCTTCAAATGGTAGAGAAGCTATTCAATTTTGTTTAGAAAATCATGTGGATGTAGCATTAATTGATATAAGAATGCCAGAAGTTAATGGTGTTGAAGCTGTTCAGGAAATTGCAAAAAATACTAAAGTTAAATGTTTAATATTAACTACATTTGATGAAGAAGAATATATAAATGAAGCACTCTTAAATGGGGCAAAAGGATACATATTAAAGAATTCTTCGCCAGAGCAGATAGTGAATTCTATAATTTCAGTATATAATAACACAATTGTTATGAATGAAAATATTTTGGACAAGATTCATGGGATGGAGACAGAGCCTGAATTTAAGAATTATGAATTTACAGACAGAGAAAAAGAAATAATAAAAGCTATAAGCGAAGGTCTAAGTAATAGGGAAATCAGTAATAAATTATTTATTTCAGAGGGTACAATAAAAAATTACATTACAGCAATTTTAGATAAAACAAGTCTTGAACATAGAACGGCATTGGCGGTTAATTATTTAAAGGGAAATTTGTGATTTTACTTAAAATGAGCTTTCAGAGTTGAGGAAAGCTCATTTTTTTATAAGGGTTGTAGTAGAGTTTTAGCAATATCATACAAGAAATATTATTATATTAATGCTATTCTTAGGATGGATTAAAGCTGTATATCATTTAAATATTACAAATATGGAGGGGGCTAAAATGCGAAAAGAAATTCGAAGTGTATATTTTGATACTGATTTAAATATAGAAGCATATAGTTTAAAGGGAATTGTACAAAAGTTTCCTAATCATTTTCATGATTATTATGTAATTGGCTTTATTGAAAGTGGAAAGCGCCATTTATCTTGCAAAAATAAGTCGTATAATATTGGACCAGGTGATGTGACTATATTTAATCCTAATGATAATCATACTTGTGAACAAATTGACAATTGGCCATTAGATTATCGTAGTATAAACATCAAGTTAGATATAATGAAAAAAGTTGTATATGAGATAACAAACAAAGATTATGTGCCTTACTTTACAGAGAATGTATTGTTTAATAGTGATCTTATAAATTCATTAGGGGAGTTGCATCGTATGATAGTGAAGGAAGAAAAAGAGTTTAAGAAAGAAGAAATTTTTTTCTTTGTCATGGAGCAATTGATAAGTGAATATTCAGATTGCAGCAGAGTCACTAATCTACAAGAGTCAAATATGCAAATAAATGCAATATGTGAATTTTTAGAGGATAATTATACAAGAAATATTACCCTAAATGAGTTAAGTAATTTAACTGGAATTAGTAAATATCATCTATTACGCTCTTTTGCAAAACAAAAAGGCATATCTCCATACAGTTATCTTGAAGCAATTCGTATTAATGAAGCAAAAAAATTTTTAGAGAAGGGCTTTTCACCAGTAGAGGTAGCTCTTAAAACAGGATTTACAGATCAAAGCCACTTCACTAATTTCTTTAAAAAATTCATTGGAATTACACCAAAGCAATATATGAAAATATTTTTAGTTAAAGATGAGGAGCAGTTAAATGAAAAATAAACTTATTATAGGTAATTTAATTACTTTATTTACAATGATTATTTGGGGAACTACCTACATTTCTACTAAAATACTTTTGCAGAATCTTCAGCCAATGGAGATATTATTTTATAGATTTATAATTGCTTATTTCATATTGATTCTTATGTATCCTAAATTTAAAAAGATTAGTAGTTTTAAAGAAGAGCTAGTGTTCATGAGCGCTGGAGCTACAGGAGTTACGTTATATTATTTAATTGAAAATGTAGCATTAAAATATACTCTTGCATCTAATGTAGGCTTATTTAGTGCTATGGCACCCATATTAACTGCGATATTAAGTAATTTTTTTATAGAGCATGAGGACTTTGAAAAAAAGCTATTATATGGATTTGTTATTTCAATAGCAGGTGTGTTTTTAGTTATATTTAATGGGAATTTCATTTTAAAATTAAATCCTTTAGGAGATTTTCTGGCAATATTAGCTTCATTTATTTGGGCAGTTTATTCTATAATCTTAAAAAAACTTAATAACAAATATAAGTATAATTATATATACATCACAAGAAAAATCTTTTTTTATGGAGTAATGTTTATGATACCATTAATGTTTGCATTGAAAGTAAATTTAACACTAGAAAAATTGATCATTCCAAATGTGTTACTCAATATATTATTTCTAAGCTTAATAGCTTCAGCACTATGTTTTATTACTTGGAATATAGGTGTGAGTTATATTGGTGCAGTAAAGGCTAGCAACTATATTTATGTAGTTCCACTTATAACAACTGTAACATCAATAATAGTATTAAAAGAGCCAATAACTAATATAGTTTTGATAGGAGCAATTCTTATATTATCAGGGTTATACATATCTCAAAATGGTATTAAAAATCCACTTAAGTATTTGAATCCTATCATAAAAAAGATAAAAAGGGGTACCATATAGAAACGAAAATCCATTTCCACAGCTTTGGTAATACAAGCAAGTTCTACGCAGCAGTTTAAGCTTAAGATAAATGAAATTTTGTGCAAACCACTTAATGAATTTAAGCTAGAAGATTAATATAAGTCTTTACTTTAATGTATATGTGACAAAAGTAATACGTAAAAGGTGAGTTTTCTAACTATTGGAGACTCATCTTTTTTTATATACTAGTATTATAGAAGATATCAGTTGTGTTGTATTTAATTTTAGAAGAAGATATTTTTTATATATTAATATTATAGAAGGATATGGGAGGTAACAAGAGTGAAAATGCTAGAAATAAAGAAACTTTACAAAGATTATGGAAATCATATAGCTGTTGATGGAATAGATTTAAAAATTGAAAAAGGGCAAATTTATGGAATCCTTGGACCTAATGGAGCTGGAAAGAGTACAACCATAGGGATGATATGTGGGCTTATTAAAAAGACTTCAGGGGAGATAATCTATGAAGAAGAGACAAATAAAATAAGAAAATGGAAAGAAAATATAGGAATAGTTCCTCAAGATTTTGCAGTATATTGGGATTTGACAGCTGAAGATAATATTAGTTTTTTCTGCTCTTTATATGGATTTAAAGGGGAAGAACTTATAAAAAGAACTAATAGAACTTTAGATTTTGTTGGCCTTACAGAGGTGAAAAATAAAAAGGCATCAGAATTTTCGGGTGGTATGAAGCGAAGACTTAATATTGGATGTGCAATAGCTCATTCACCTAAACTCATAATTATGGATGAACCAACTGTTGGTATAGATCCACAATCTAGGAATCATATTTTAGAGTCAGTTAAAAGACTTAGGGAAGAGGGAGCAACAATAATATATACTTCTCACTATATGCAGGAGGTTGATGATATTTGTGATAGGATTGCGGTAATTGATAATGGTCATATTATTGCAGAAGGGACAAGTGAAGAACTTAAAGAATTAATTCAAAATAAAAATAATTTAATTGTAAGTGTTGCTAAAAGGATTGATGGATTAGAAGAGAAACTTAAAGAAATTACTGGGGTTGAAAAAGTGATTTTTTTAGATAATGAATATAAGATTTCAACATTGAAGAGTAGTAATTTAATCACGAGTATAGTAGCTGCTATTTCTGAGAATGGTGGAGATATAAAGAATATTATTAATGAAGAACCTAGTCTTGAAACAGTATTCTTAGCATTGACTGGGAAAAACCTTAGGGAAAGTTAGAGGAGGATAGTATGTTTTTTGCAATCGTAAAAAAGGAAATGAAACAGTTACTAATGGCAAAAAAAACTTTAATATTTTTATTCATTTTCCCAATAGTTTTGATTACAACTCTTAGTGTGGGGCTTAAAAATATGATGACATCTGGAGACATTTTTGGTACTGGTAATGAGTATTCAAAGGTATATTATATGCAAAATAAAGATTCAAAGTATAACCAGGGTATTTTAGATTTTAAACAAGGGGTTGAAGGAGCGGTTAATATTAAATTTGAAGAAACTTCTTCAGTGGACAAGGCTAAAGAGGAAGTAGATAAATATGATGCTTTGGCTTATATAGAAGTTACCGATGTGGGGTATAAATTCTACTCATCAAAGAATGGTGAGAAAATGAAGGGAAAGATATTTGAAAGTATTTTTAAATCTATTCTTAATGAGTATGCTTCATATGAAACTATAGCTAAATATAATCCAAAGGCTTTTACGAATTTAGTTAAAAATAAGTATGATGACTATGTAGTTAAGAAAGATATTTCTGGGGTAAGAGATATTACGTCTTCTGAATATTATACTTTTACAGAATTATCTTTAATAATTCTATATATAGCAAGTATTATTGGAGACTCTGTGTATAAAGAAAAGTGGCTTAAAACTACTAATAGGATAAAATTATCTAAGGCTAATGAAAGTACTTTTATATTGGCAAAGATATTTACAGGGATAATTATATCAATATTACAAATTTTAATTGTATATGCGTATTCATCTGTAGTATTAGAGGTCAATTGGGGTGAAAATACACTCAAATTTATAGCTATGTTTTTGGTATTTGGAATTTTTGCTTCAGTATTAGGCGTAGTTTTAGGTATTATAGCAGAAAATTTTGATACAGTATCAGGAATATTAAATTTCGTAACAATAGTGATATGCTTTTTAGGCGGTTGCTATGTGCCGCTTCATATGATTATTGGAATATCACCAATAAATAAATTAGTATATTTTAGTCCTATTTACTGGATTAATACAGCTGTAAGCAGCATGCTATGTGGAATAGAATCTAATGCTTTTATGATAGCATTAGGGTTACCAATAGCTTTGTTAGCAATATGTTTTTTAGTATTCATTGGAATATTAAAGAATAAAGGAGGTCTTGCAAATGATTAGTATAATGAAAACTGTAGCTAAAATCTTATTAAAGAGAAGAAGTTTTTTTATTACCACCTTTGTTCTTCCAATAATATTAGTATTTGCTTTTACAGCCTTGAATAATGGCAATTCCACAGTAAAGATAGCTATATTAAATAAAGATAAGGGACAATTAGGGAAAGAATTAGAAAATAAGCTATCACAGTTAGATGGAGTAAGTAAAGTAGAAATAAATAACAAAGACTATATTCAAGATTTAATATATCATCAATATGAAATGGTTATAACTATAGATGATAATTTTACAGAAAGTATATTAAATGATGAGAAGACACAAATTACTTATGAAACTATATCAAATAGTGATCTTGAATATGTTATAAAAGATGTTTTAAATAATGAAGTATCAGCAATGGCTAGAATATGCAATAATGTTGATATTAAATCTGAAGGAATTGACAAGGTTATAAAGACTTTTAGAGATTCACAGCCTCAATATGAAGTGTTAAATAAGATAGATAGAAAACCAAATGTGACTTCATCTTTAGGGATTATATATTTTTTATTATTCATTTCAGCTGCAGGAAGTTGTGGTTTCTTATTAGAAGATGAAAGAGATGGCACTAAAGATAGAATTCTTATGGGAAAAATTACCGAAAGGCAATATTTTGCTGCACAGTGTATCATATTTTTCATATTTACAGCAATACCTTCACTTGAACATTATATTGTATGCAAAGCATTCAATTATGGATTCGGTTTTGAAAATACAATATTGTTGCTTGTTTGTTCCTTACTTATGTCTTTGCTTGCTGTTACCTTTAGCATAATGATGACTTCATTAATAAAGAATAAGTCAACTTTTGCTCTCGTTAATTCAACCTTTACAATACCTATATTTATGTTAAGCGGTGCATACTGGGATTTTGACATGATGAGTTCTGGCTTACAAAAGATAGGAAATGTACTTCCAATAAGGTGGATTATCATGTCAATAAGTAACTTACAAGAGGGAAAAAGAATCGAATCTATAATTCCTATGCTAAGTGGAGTGCTTGCATTATCAATTTTATTTTTACTATTAAGTATATTTTTCACTAGAAATAAAATGGTATTAATTAAACAAAACGATTAATTACATTATTGTAGATAAAAACAAAGAAATTAGAACTCTATGCAGATGCTCTAATTTCTTTTGTTTATGTTTTTATTTAATTTTGATCATGTCTGTAATTTGCACGTATCATCTTATCAGAAATATCTAGAGATTTTTTATAAACTTCTTTTTCTTTATCTGTAAGATTTTCTCCACCTTTAAGAGTTCCATTAGTTATTACAGCAAAGGATTTATTTGTATTTAATAGATTTTTGCCTAAAGCAGTATCTTCATATTTAGATTTATCAACACCTAAGTAATAAAGTAGTGTTGGCATTACATCTATTTGACCATTATACAATTTATCAAATTTCTTTCCTTCTTTAGTAGATGGATCATAAAGGATAAATGGAACTGTTGGATTTCCAGTGTTTAGATACCAATCTTCCTTATGAGATAATTGATTAATACTGTCGTCATAATATTTATGTACGCCTGTATGATCACCCATAATAGCAATTATACTGTTTTGAAGAAGTCCTTCTTTATCAAGCATATCAAGGAAATAACCTATTTGCTTATCAGTGTAATGAACGCTTTCAAAATATCCACCCATTTTGCTATCATTTAATTCTTGATCTAGTCCAAGCTCTCTATATTGTTGTGGAAGATCAAAAGGACCATGACTGCTAATAGTTACAGTTTCAGTATAAAATGGTTGCTTTTGTTCTTTTAACATAGGAACAACTTGTTCAAAGTATCTTTTATCACTGATTCCGAGTCCTATTACTTCATCTACATTGAAGGAATAATAATCAGTGAATTTATCAAAGCCAATTCCAGTTAAGCCAGCTGCATAATTCCAGAATGAACCTTTATCTGGATGAATTGCACGGGTACTATAGCCTTGATCTTCTAATATATTTGGTAGTGAATTATAATTGGTATTTGGATATCTAAAGAAGGTACTTCCTTGTCTTAATGGCAGCATAGAAGTATTAACCATCAAATCTGCATCGGAGCTTGTCCCTTCATTAACTTGCTCAAAGGTATTTGGAAAGTATAAAGAATTCTTAACCAATTTATTTAAGTTAGGTGTTATTTCCTTTCCATTTACTGTTTTATCGATGACAAAGTTTTCTAAGGATTCTACTTGAATATATATTAAATTTTTACCCTTTGCTTTACCGAAGTATTCATTGTTAGGCAAGTTTTCCTTTTTAGTTTCAAAATATTCATTAATATCAGCTTTATCTTCAGCAGTTAACTGATAAGGCTTAGAATCACGATATACTGTATACAAATCCATAATATGATATCCAATAGGAGAGAAATATTTCGCTGTATTAGATTTATCGTAATTACTAAATAAATAGGCGTTATGAACATCTGCATTATTGAATACATTTATACTAATAGGGACATAAATTATAAATACTACAGGAAAAATAAATGTACATAAAAAGGTTTTAATAGCTCGTCTATGTTTTTGGGTAAAAGATTTTCTAGCTAAAATAACATATAATGCTAACACTATAAAATCCAATAGAAATATAAAATCTAAATTACTCATCATAGATAATACACTTCCAGTCATATTATCTAAATTAGAAGTTTGTTTTAATACTATTGCTGATGGTACAGTTAAAAAACCTCTGAAGTACCACATGTCGATTATTATTAAAAGCGTTAAAACAAAATTAATAACGAAGGTATATATTATTCTGCCACGCCCCTTAAATAAAAGAGAAAAGCTTAAAAATACTAAAGCAAAAGCTATATAGTAATTTAAAAAAGGATCAGCAGCTTCATAACCGGCAGAAAAACTGAAAACATAAGGATCTTTGCTGGAAGCAAAACCTTGAAACAGAATTCCTTTCAAGACTATAGAAGCTACAGCTATTAAAAAGAAGAGTATTCTTATAACTGAATCTTTTGTTAAGTTATTTTTTAGAAACTTATTTAATATAGAGTTAAAAAAACTCATTTCTTCACCTCAATTCAACATTTCACTACATTATAGTATACATAAATTTATGAAATAAACAAATATAATTGTATCATACATAGCTAACTAAAAGATAACTGAAAAAATTAAGAAAATATGAAGAAATATATAAAACTTACGTGGTATACTATTAATAGTAAATATAACATTGAAAAGAGGCTATAGGATATGAAAGAGATAGATTGTAGAGGATTATCGTATTTGCAAATAATAAGGGAGATTAAGAAATATTTTAATTCAATTGGTGAGGGTGAAGCAATTGTAAGAGTAAGCAGTGAATTGGAACATGATAATGTCATGAGATATTCAACTCACAAAGGCTATAAGGTGTATGAAAATGATGATGAAAATAAATATATGATAAGAATAGAAAAAAGAGGCTGTTTGGAATTAGAAGAAGAGGAGAATATTTTTTCAATATTAATAACAAATGATAAACTTGGAGATGCTGATGAAACTTTAGGAAAAATTTTAATGAAAGAATACTTTGAAGCCTTAAATGAGTATGATGAACTTCCTAGAGCAATATTATTTTTAAATTCTGGTGTTAAGCTATTTAGCAATGGTTCTAAAGTATCAGAAGATTTAAAGCTGCTGTATGATAAAGGAGTAAAAATATTAATAAATGACACTTCTTTAGATTATTATGATATGAGAAAAGATATTACCTTTGGTGAAATAGTAAGTATGTATGATATGATTGTTACTATGAAAAAATCTAAGAGGTTAATTAAGTTATAGTATTTATGGTGGAGGGAATTTTTAATGCCAAAGTATGATTTAATTATTATTGGAGCTGGAATAGCGGGAATGACAGCAGCTATGGGGGCTGCACAGGAAGGAATAGAAAAAATACTTATAATAGAAAGAGAATCAAGGGCTGGGGGAATAATAAATCAATTCATCCATAATGGGTTTGGAGAAAAGTTTTTAGGCCAGCTAGTAACAGGCCCTGAATATATTGATTTTATAGAAAAAAAACTAGATCAATTAGGTATTGAAATTGTATTAAATACGTCTGTATTAGAAATTAGTAAGGAAAAAATAGTTACATATGTAAATGGAGAAACTGGGGTTACTGAAGCATCTGCTGATGCAGTGATATTAGCTATGGGTGCTAAAGAAACTTATTCAGGAAATGTTATCATTCCGGTAAATGGACTTACAGGAATTTTTACGATTGGTGAAGCTCATAGAATGGTTAACCTAGAAGGGTATCTTCCAGGAAAAAGAACTGTAATTATAGCTAAAGATAAGTGGGCATTTCTAGTAGCAAGAAGATTATTAATAGAAGGTGGAAAAATTGAAGGAGTAATCATTGAAAAAAACTTTAGTGAAATAGCAGATGAGCAAATACAAGATATCATTGACGGTTTTGATATTCCTATAATTGAAAATTCTAGAATAGTTCAAATTGAAGGAGAAACTAGAATTGAAAAAGCGAAGATAGAAAATATAAATACTAAAATAATATCAGAAAGAGAATGTGATTCTTTATTATTATCTGTAGGCTTTGTTCCAGATATATCTGTAATTAAAAATTTAAAACTTAATATAAATGCTGAAACATCAGGGCTTGAGGTAGTTGAGTATAAAACTTCTATGGAAGGTTTTTTTGCATGTGGAAACATTATATATGGAGAAAAATCACCACATTTGAGAGAAGTTAATGGAATTGAATGTGGAATAAAAGCAGCTAAATACTTAAGAAAGTAGTAGTTAATAATCAGTAGGGAATAACTAGGTAGAAAAGTTCGAGAAGCAAAGTTTTATATTTTGCTATTCGAGCTTTCTTTGTGAACTTTAAACAGGAATTATCTATCATTCATTAAAAAAAGGCAAAGCTTTTTCATACATAAGTTCATGTCCAGAAGAAGTTAAATGAATTCCATCTAAATATAGAGAACAATCTAATATCAAATCATAAAAGTCTATATATGGTATTTTATAATTTGAACACAATTTAATAAGCTGATCTTTCAACTGCTCAAGGCCATTTTCTGCATATGTATATAAGTGAGAGGAAGAAAAAAGCGAGTTAGCCATAGTACCGATAATTTTAGGTGGAATTCCTAAAATTATTTTTGAATTAGAATTTAATGCATCCTTAATCATTAATTCTATATTATCAATTATTGAAATAATAGGTCTCCCAAGCAAAAGATCATTTGAACCTCCCATAAGAAAAATCTTTTGTGGCTGGTGAATTAAAACATCATTATAGAATCTAGTAAGCATTCCAGTAGTAGTTTCACCATTGCAAGCTTTGTTTAATGAATTGGAAGAAAGTTTGTGTGTGAGTTTATAAACCCAGGAATCTTGTTTTACAACTCCATATCCAAAAGTCAAACTATCTCCAAAGAAAATAATATCTATATTCATGAGTAACTCCTTTTTAAAATAACTTACTAAAGCATTTTTTGCAGATTAAAGTTTTTCCTCCATCAGCTTTGACATAATCATCTGATGGAATAGCTTTATTGCATATATTACATACTTTGACTGTGTTAACTATATGAGAATTTTGAGCATTTTTAGTTTTGGTACTTTTTTCTGCATTAGCGGAATTAGAATTTAATAAGGTTTTTTTTATTGGAGAATACATTTTAGGACGTAATGGCGTAATCTTTTTTGTTATTGTATATCCGAAATCATATTGACTTTCAGCAAATAGTTCTAGTTCAAACCGTGGATTTTCTTTATCATAATATTCTTCAGTAAATATTTTCACTATTTGAGCGTCATTTACAATTAAACCGCTTTTTTCAATTCCGTCAAAAATGCTTTTTGTAATGTTTATAGTATCAGGATGGCGCTTTTGACTTTTATAATATACTTTTAATATGGCTATTAGGCTTTCTGATAAGATAGTATCAGGATTTTGACTTCTTGCTAGTAAGGCAATTTCCTGCTCATATAGAGCATATCTATCATGATATTTTCCAGAACTATGCGGTAAAATAGCTCGACCATTTGTGTTATGTAATTTAAAATTAGATTTTGTAATGGGTGACCCGTTAATTATCACTTTAGCGTAATTTGACATATAAATTCTCCTTGAATAATGCTTATATATGTTCAATTATCAATTATGAATTATTAAATGTCAATCAATGACGAAAGTACTATGAGGCGATAGGAAAATATTTTTATATTAATATAAAGTAGCCTTTGATAATAATTCATATATAAAGTATAATATTTAGGGATTTATGGATAAAAATAATATATCATATATATTAAGAAAATATTAAAATTACTAGTGTATGTAGGAATTTTAATTAAATATAAGATAAAATATATATATTGTCAAAAGAATTGTTCAAAATTTAATGATTTCCAAAGGAAATTAATCTTCAATTGAGTATTGAACATTGATAATCGCAATATATAGATTATAGTTAAATAAAATGTTAATTGGAAGTTTGTCATTAGAAATTAAGAGTTAATGTTTTAGGTGATTTTTAATAAAAAAGAGGTATTAAAAATGGATAAAAAAATAATTTTAGCAATAGAATCAAGCTGTGATGAAACTGCTGCAGCTGTTGTAGTTAATGGTAGAGAAATATTATCAAATGTAATAGCATCTCAAATAGACACACATAAAAAATATGGTGGGGTAGTACCAGAAGTTGCATCTAGAATGCATATTGAAGCCGTGGACAGTGTAGTAAAAGCAGCACTTGCAGAGGCAGAAGTTTCTTTAGAAGAGGTTGACGCTATAGGTGTTACTTATGGTCCTGGGCTTGTTGGTGCTCTTTTAGTTGGACTTCAATATGCAAAAGGCTTGGCTCTTGGTTCAAAAAAGCCATTAATAGGAGTTAATCATATTCAGGGACATATCAGTGCAAACTTTATTGAACATAAAGATTTAAAACCACCTTTTGTATCCTTAGTAGTTTCAGGAGGACATACTTTTATTGTTCATGTTAAAGGTTATAGAGAGTTTGAAGTTATTGGTCAAACCAGGGATGATGCAGCAGGCGAAGCTTATGATAAAGTAGCAAGAGCATTAGATCTTGGCTACCCAGGTGGCCCTAAAATTGATAAGTTAGCAAAAGAAGGAAATGAAGATGCAATAGAATTTCCAAGAGCTAAATTTCAAGACGATACATTAGATTTTTCTTTTAGCGGAGTTAAATCAGCAGTATTAAATTATTTAAATAAAGCTAAGATGAAGGAAGTTGAAGTAAATAAAGCTGATGTTGCAGCATCTTTTCAAAAAGCAATAGTTGATGTTTTAAAGACTAATTTATTTTTGACTTGTGAAAGAAGAGGTATAAATAAAATTGCAGTAGCAGGTGGCGTTGCATCTAACTCATGCTTAAGAGAAACACTTCAAAAAGAAGGTAAAAAGAGAGGTATTGATATTCTTTTCCCATCACCAATACTATGTACAGACAATGCAGCAATGATAGGTAGTGCCGCTTATTTTAACTACCAAGAGGGAATAATATCTGATTTGGACATAAATGCAAGGCCTAACTTAAAATTAGGGGAGATGTAGGATAAAATGAAGTTACTATCGCATTCTAATGGTGTTCATAAATTAGACAGAGAAAAGGTTAGTAAAGCAAAATATTTTAAAGTTGTTGCTTTAGTTATAGTTGGAATAATAGTTTTTGGTTTTGTTGCCCAAGTTATTACTAATATCATTGATAATACAAAATTAAAATCTAAGTTTAAATATGTAACAATTGAAGGCTATAAAATGGAGTATAGACTAAAAACTGGTGGAAACTATACTGTAGTGTTTGATGGATCTATAGGTAATACTATGTTTGAATGGGAAAAGGTATATAGTTCATTAGAAGAAAAGAAAATCTCTACTTTTATTTATAACAGAAGAGGTTATGGCTTCAATGATGGAGTAGATGCTAGAACTCCAGAAGATCAAGCAAAAGATTTGAAGGTTTTACTTAAAAAAGCTGGGGCTCCACAGCCATATATTTTGGTAGGAGAGGAGTATGGGAGTCTGGTAATGACCAATTTCAGTAAACTTTATCCCGACTCAGTAGCTGGAGTTGTTTTAGTTAACCCACTTTCGGAAGAAAAAATAAAAACTCAAGAGTATAAAGATAAGCTTAAGCCTTTATGTTATAAGAGTGAATTTGAAGCAATGGGAACTTATTTTAGTTTAACCTCCTTGTTAAGTAACATGGGAGCAACTACTGAAAATAAGACTTTTAAGGAAAACATATCTCAAAATGAATTAGAAGAATTTAATAGTTTTGAAAATAAGAAGTATTATAGATCAGCAGTTTCTAATGAATTAGGTAACTTATATAAGGGCTATTCCAATAGTCAAACTGCTGGAATGTTAGGAAATAAACCATTCTATTTAATTACGAATAATGAAGATGACTCTATAAAGAAACTAGGAGGAGAAGAAACTACTACAATATATAAAGAAGAAAAACAAGAAGCTCCTATATCATTATTAGATTCAAATTCAATTGTAAATGGTGTAAATAGTATTATTAAGGATTTAAAGAAATTAGAAAAAAAACAATAATATTTATAGATTCTTGTCATTTGTTTGACACATAATGATTTTATACTAAGACTATAAAGTTAATACCAATACAAGATTAGCAGACATTAGATAATTTAATCACTAGTAAAATAAACATAAGAATATTGAATATGTTTAGAACAGTATTTACTTTTGCTATTTATAATTAATATGTAGGAGGATAAATATATGAATGATAATCAAAAATTTATTGATGTAGAATCATTGCCAGTAGATAAAGGTGAACAAGTTGCATGGGAAAATTGTTTTAAAAATAATAATGGAAATAACGAGCCTAAGAAAAAGAGAAGAGGTCTACGCTTATTAGGAAAAATTGCAGGAATGTTAACTCTTACAATAACAGGTGGAGTAATCGGAGGCGGAGTTACTTATTCTGCAATGAAATCTAATAACACTGTTGCTACACAGCAAATAAGTTATGTTCCACAATCTTTCACAGCAAGCAGTTCTGATGCAATGTCAGCAGCTGACGCATTTAATAAAGTAGCTCCAGCAGTTGTTATTGTTTCAACTAAGAGTCAATCAGGTAATGTGTTTTCTGGTAATGGTGAAGTTGATGGTATGGGATCAGGCTTCATTATAAATCAAGAAGGATATATATTAACTAATTATCATGTAATTGCAGGTGCTAAAGAGATTACAGTTACTTTAAGTGATAATACAGAAGCAAGTGCATCTGTAGTAAACTATGATGATAAGAAAGATATTGCAATGATTAAATTAAAAGAAGGAACTAAGGTTCCAGCTGTTGCAGAACTTGGAGATTCAGATGAAATGTATCCAGGAGCAGAAGTAATAGCAATCGGAACACCTCTTTCAAAGGATTTTGCGCAAACACTTACAAAAGGTGTTATAAGTGGCAGGAACAGAACAATTCCAGGCCAAGACGGCTCAACAAGTGTGAATTTAATTCAAACAGATGCAGCAATTAATCCAGGAAATAGTGGAGGACCATTAGTAAATACTAAGGGTCAGGTTATAGGAATAAATTCTATGAAGATAGGTGCTCAAGCAGCTGGAGAAGCTGGAGTGGAAGGTATAGGGTTTGCAATTCCTATAAATGAAGTAAAGAGTAAAATAGATTCCTTATCTAAACAAATATTAAATTTAGGAATACAAATAAGAGAAATTGATAGTGCCGCAGCTAAGAAATATAGTATATCAGAAGGTGTTTATGTCGCTGGAGTAGATGAATTTTCACCAGGTGAAAAAGGCGGACTAAAAATTGGAGATATTATTGTAAAAGCTGATGGAAAAGATGTTAAGACAGTTGATCAATTAAAACAAGTAAAAGAAGGAAAAAATGCTGGTGATACTATTAAATTAGAAGTTGTGCGAGATAAGAAAAATGTCAGTTTATCAGTAGTATTGGAAGCGCAAAAGTAAATAATTCTATTAATAAGGATTGGCTATATCAAAGGATTAGGTCAATCCTTATTTTATTATTCTTTAAAAGTTTATAGAAAAGTAGTAAAATTAAACATTATAGTGGAAAGATCTTTAAGTAGTTTTGCTTTGAATTTTGGCGAAAGAAGGTATAATGTTATGGAAGAGATAATACTTAATATAATAATGCATAGTGGAGAGGCACGAAACTATTCAATGGAAGCGATTTCTCTAGCTAAAGCAGGAGATCGTGAAAAAGCAAGAGAATTACTCATAAAAGCTGATGAGGAATTAGGATATGCGCAAAGTTCTCAAACAGGCTTAATACAAGGAGAAGCAGCAAGTAGCAAAGTAGAATTTTCTTTACTTTTAGTGCATGCACAAGATCATCTAATGACAACAATGACTTTTAAAGATTTAGCTTCAGAAATAATAGAAGTTCATGAAAGAATTAACTCAATTACTAATTAGAGGTGTTTATGAAGAATAAAGTAAAATACATTATTATTTTTTCAATATTATTAGTTATAGGGATAATAAGCATTAATTTGTTTCAACCTAATAAAGAGCAACAAGTCAAAGGGACTATAGAAATATTTGCAAGTGAGGATTCGTATGATTATCTAGCTGAATGTGCTAATAATTTTACGAAGCAAAATGAAAAGGTACTTATTACTGTAACAAAATTGGAGGATTATAGTCAAATAACTTCTGGTAAGCAGGATACAAAAGTTAAAAATAAAGTGGTTAATATAACTCAAATTAGCAGATCTAATTTTGAACAATTGAAATTTAATGATTATGTTAATAATGATAAAATTTTAAACGATTATGCTAAGAATTTTTCCAAATATAGGATATCTCAAGTTAAAGATGGTGATAATTATATAGGAATACCGCTAACTTCTAGACCATTAGCCTTGTATGTTAGAGAAGATATGTTAAAAACTTACGGATATAAAAGAGCTGATATGAATACCTGGGATGATTTTATTACAATAGGTAAGGATATTTATAATAAAAGTAATGGAACAGTCAAAATCTTAAATGCAACAGGTCAAGACTATGAGGATCTATTAGATTTGCTAACTATGGAAAATATGAATAGCGATAAGAATGTAGAGCAAATAAAATTAGATGTACAAACAATGCTTACAAATTTAAAGAATAACAACATTTTGAATTTAGAAGATGGTGGACAATTTTTATCAAGAATATCATCAATTAATGGTATGAGAGAATTAATGTCTTTAAAGGATGCTTGTGAGTGGAGCACAGGAAATGTGCCTAGTATCAAGGCAGGAACAAATAAGTTTTTTGCTGCTGAAGGCGATAATTTAGTAATAGTAAATCAAGATAGTGATAATGAAAAACTAGTTGAAAAATTTATGACTTATATTATAACCGATAATGATGATACTGTTAAATATGTAAAGCAAGGAAAATTCTTTTCAAGCTATTTAAATACTTATGCTAGTAAGGATATTGAAGAACAAAGGAAAAATTTTGTTGGGAATAGTCCTTTAGTAGTATTGAGTAATATAGAAGAAAAGGCTCCTGAAATAAGCGATTATGATAAATATACTAAGGTAAGGAAAGAACTTAGAGGAAATTAGAGTGAATATCTAATTTAGTAATAAGGAAAGAGGGCAAAAAATTTTGCCCTCTTAAAAGTCTTCATTTTCAACTAGTTCCATGTCTTTGATATCTAGCACTAGACTTTCAAATTAGGTTGATTTAAAATCTTCCTTAATAAAGTTTTACGCTCCTTTTAACTTGTAAGTTTCATTATCTAAATAGTATACAAAAGCTCTTTTGGACATTGGGGATACAATTTTGGTATATAATTTTTTCAATTTCTAGCCGTCAATTAGCTGCTAACTTTTCGTATGCCTCTAAGGTATTTTTAGCAGTTTTCCTCCAATTAAATTCAAGGCTTCTTAAATAACCTTTTTGTTTCAAGATAGACTTTAAATTTTCATCATTCAAAAGCTTAACCAAGGCTGCTTCTAATTCACTAATGTTATTTGGATTAATTAAAATAGCATTATCTCCTGTTACTTCAGGAATTGAAGTTAAGCAGGAAGTGATGACGGGTGCTTTACAGCTCATAGCTTCTAGTGGTGGTAGTCCAAAGCCTTCATAGAAAGATGGATAAACAAAGGCATCGCAGCCACTATAGAGAACAGGTAAAATATCATCTTCTAAGTATCCGCAAAAAATAATCTTATCATCTAAATTATTTTCTTTTACAAAAGTAAATAGTTTCTCACCTTCATCTTTTATTGGGCCACCAAGTAGAAGCTTATAAGGTTTATTTAAATCTTTATAAACTTTATGGAAAGCTTTGATTAAACCTAAAACGTTTTTTCTTTGGCTGAAACCACCTATATATAATATATATGGGTCTTCTATTTTATAAGTTTTCTCCACATACAATTTGCAATTATTCTTATTTAGTGGTTTGAAATTAGTATTTGCAGCTAATGGAGTTACGAAGATTTTATCCTCAGGATAAAAGCTGAAGAATTTTAATATATCCTTTTTGGAGTATTCAGAAACAGTCAATATTCCACAGGAATTAGATATTATATCAGGCATATCACGTAGAAATCTTTCTAGATAGCCTTTACCAACAGTCTCAGGCATTATATATGGGATTAAATCATGTATTGTAACAACCGTTGGAATTTTTGTATCAAAATCAAAACCTATCCCATTTTGAGGAATATGGTATAAATCAGCATAAATTTTATTTAGTGCGTTAGGAATATAATACTTCTCATAAAAACCGCCATGTCTACCTGAAGAAAATACTATATTAGTATTGTATCTATCAAAATTTTTATTGAATTTTCCAGTACAGAATAGTGTGAATTCATCTTTTGAATTTAAAGAAATGAGCTCTGATATAACATTAGTTGTATAAGTACCAATTCCAGTTCCTTGGTGTAAAGTTGAACTACGAGCGTCAATGGCAATTTTCATATGAACACCTCAATAAACACATATATAGTACAAGGTATTAATTAATTTTAATTTTTGTGAATATAAATCACAATAAATTCTTTGAAGACATATAATAAAAATAAATAATGGCTGGTAGGAAAGTTTTATGGAGAATAGTAAGGAGATACTTAAAATTAAAGGCTATATTGAAGCAAATTATAGCTTAGATATAGAAAACATAGAAAAGGTGAAGAACAGCTATAAAATCATTACAAAAGATAATAAATATTGTTTAAAGATTATAAAATATGAGTTTCCTCATTTCTATTTTATTTTGTCTGCAATAAAACACCTACAAAGAAATGGATTTATTAATATCCCAAGTTTTATTATGAATAAAGAAAAAAGTGAATATGGTTGTATAAATGGCAAATATGTTTATCTAACAAAATGGATACCTTCTAGGGAAAGTAATTATGATAATCCATTGGAACTAGCTATGGTAGCAAGTGCTTTATCAAAGCTGCATAAGTGCAGTAAAGGTTTTACTCTTGGAAGTGGAATGAAACCTAGAATTGGGTGGTTTTCGTGGTTAAAAGTTTTTGAAACACGTAAGAATGAAATACTTGATTTTAAAAATAGAATAAATCAGAAGGCTTATAAATCTGATTTTGATTTATTATATTTAGATAATATTGAAGCAGAAATTAAACGAGCAGAAAAAAGTATTGCAGGTCTTCAAAAAAATAATTATGTAAAATTAATGGAGAAAGAAGTATTCGAGAGAGGGTTTTGTCATCATGATTATGCTCACCACAATATTTTGATTGACTCGAGCAAGAGGATTAATATTATAGATTTTGACTACTGCATATTGGATTCTCATCTTCATGATTTAGGGTCTCTATTAATAAGAACTATGAAGGAGGGAAAGTGGGAAATGGAAAAAGCAGATTTGATTTTTAAATCCTACAAGGAAAATATGGAGGTTAGTAAGGAAGAGCTTCCTATAATAAGAGAATTCATAAGATTCCCTCAAGCATTTTGGCAGATTGGTTTACAAGTATATTGGGAACAACAGCCATGGGGAGAAGAATTTTTTATAAATAAGCTAGTAAAATACTTGGAGGATCGTGGGCTTAGAGAAAAGTTTATTGATAGTTATTTTGTTGGAGGAAATTAAGGTGGAAGAATTATTAATAAATCAATATTTAAGAAAAAAGGGGATTATAGTTAACGGTAAGTACTTTGGTACAGATAAAAATTTAGAATGGAAGGATGTTATTTCTCAAATTGAAATTATAGTGGAACTTCATAAAACTTTAATAAGGTGTAAATTTGAAGAGATAAGCGGAATTAGAAGCATTATAGGTAAAGAGGTGGAAAGCTATAAAGTACAGATAAAGAAATTACAAATGCATTATGATTATATAGTTAGCAAAGCGTCGCCTAATGAAGTTGAAAAATTAATTTTATCAGAGGGTAAGATAATGCTAAGACAAGCTAAAATAGCATTAAAATATATCTATGAACATGATTATTTCGGAGTAATAAAACGTAGCATGAATAGAGAGGAAATTTGTATTGGCAGAGTTGACAGTAGTAATTTGAAAAAAGTCGAAGGTGAATTTAAAATAGGCACTTTAAAAGGTATGTCGTACAATTTAGTTGAAGAGGACTTATATAATTATATTAAGAAACTACAAAGAAAAGGTGCAGATATAGATGAAGTTGAATTAATCAAAAATTTTGTTTATAAATCTCATCTATCTTATAATAGTTTGGATTATTTAAAGGGGTTATGCAGCTACCCTAAAGATTTTTTGAAAGCTTGGGATAGGTACAAGGAAAGGAAAAAGGAAAAAACTGATGATGAGGTAGCATTGGAATTAAAGAAGAGTCTAAGTTATGAAAGTAAAAGTTTCATTATTAATGGTCAATGATAAATTATCAATTGCCGATGATCAATGATCAACTGATAATTAAAGTATTAATTATGAACTTTAATTTGAGAACTCAAAAGATGTGCAAACTGAAGGTTGATAATTGAATTGACAATGCCCAAAGCTTGATTTATTAGGAGGAAGAGTATGAATAAATTAAAGTATTCAGAAAAAAACTATTTATGTGAGTATGATTTGAGTTTAAGATTTTTTGAGGATTTGGGTGTGAAAGTAAATGATATTGTACCACTAAGAAAAGTTTTTGTTATATACACAGAGGAAGGAAATAAAATTTTAAAAAAAGTTAATTGCAATATTGATAGAATTAATTTAATAAGTGATTCCTTAGATTATGTGAAAAAAAGTTACGGAAATGTAGTAACATACAATAAATTCAAAGATGGCTTATGTTATAAGCTTTGGAAGGATCAGATTTATGTTGTTATGGATATCTTAGATGGCAGGGAAGCCTCTTTTACTAATCCAATAGAAATTGACCTTTGTGCAGAAAATATTGCATTAATGCATAAAGGTTCTAAGGGCTTAAGGGAATATTTGAAGAAGAAATATAATAAGGATTTTTTAGATATATCCCTAAAGGATAAGATTCAAAAGGCATATGATGAATTAACTTATATGAAAAAATTAATAAATAGTTTTAAATATCAAAATCAATTTGACAAATTATTTATGGATAATGTAGATAAGTATTTACTTGAAATTAAAGAGGTTCAAGCAGAATTAGAAAATAGTAAGTATGAAGCTTTAAGAAGCGATGAGAATATGATTTGCCTTTGTCATAATGATTTAGCCTATCATAATTTTTTGACTAAAAATGATGAAATAAATATAATAGATTTTGATTATATGACTTTAGATTTACGGATAATGGATATAGAAAATTTTATAACGAAATCAATAAAAAATGCTGCTTTCGATATAGAGAAGATGTTAGCCTGCATTAATGGATATGAAAAGATTTTAACATTAAAACAGGAAGAAAAAGAATTGTTATATATACTGATAAAATTTCCAAGAGATTTTTATACTATATCTAGGGCATATTATTATAAGAGAAAGAAATGGGATTATGAGGTTTATTTAAATAGATTTGAAACAAAATTAAGTAATGAAAAATTTAGATATGAATTTTTAAAATTATATAAAAATCGAGTACTATAGATATTAAATATTTTATAATAAGATCCACTATAAATTAGAAATAGTGGATCTTATATATTAGGAATTAATTGACCAATCTTCACAATTCCAAATATTTGTTACAATGTCCTTATAAAATTCTGGCTCATGACATACAAGGAGTATAGTACCAGCATATGCCTTTAAAGCTCTTTTAAGTTCAGTCTTAGCGTAGAGGTCTAGATGATTTGTTGGCTCGTCCAAAACTAGGATATTAGTAGGTTTATTAATAAGTTTACATAAGCGTACTTTTGCTTGTTCCCCTCCACTTAAGCGGTTAATAGGACTATCTATATGTTGTCTTGTTAGACCACATTGTGCTAAGCTTCTTCGTACTTCAGTTTGAGTGAAGTGGGGAAAGGTATTCCAAATTTCAGTTAAAACTGTATTTGTGTTAATTTCTATAATTTCTTGTTCAAAATATCCTATTTTATTGTATTCGCTTAAAGTTATGTCTCCATTTAATGGTTTTAATAATCCTAGCAAACTTTTGAGAAGAGTGGTTTTACCCAAACCATTAGCTCCTGTTATTGCGATTTTTTCTCCTCTTCTTAGCTCTAAATTTAATGTGGTGCTTAATGGACTATTATACCCAATTACTAAATTTTCTGCTTGAAATATTATTTTTTCAGGCATTTTTACATTGTGGAAATCAAAATGTGGCTTTATAGTTTCCTTTTTAATTTCTATTCTTTCAATTTTGTTAAGCTTCTTTTCTCTTGATTTGGCTATTCTTGCAGTTGAAGTTTTCACTTTATTTTTTCTTATATAGTCTTCAAGCTTAGCAATTTCATTTTGTTGTTCTTTATATTCAATTAGCAACTGTTGTTTTCTTATCTCATAGAGTCTGAGAAAATAATCATAATTTCCTTGATATCTTGTTAAGATTTTATGCTCAAGATGATATATTACAGTTGAGACGCTATTTAAGAAGCTATTATCATGAGAGATTAATATGAATGCATTTTGATAACTTATAAGATAATTTTTCAACCATTCCACATGTTCTTCATCCAAGTAATTTGTTGGTTCATCTAATAATAATATATCTGGTTTCTCTAAAAGAAGCTTGGTTAGCAAGACTTTAGTTTTTTGACCACCACTTAAAGTAGAAACATCTGCATCTAAAAGCTCTTTAATTCCAAGTCCAGCTGCAGCTGCAAATATTCTTGAATTAATACTGTAAAAATCACTTTTATCTAAGATTTCTTGAAGATTAGCAATCTTTTTTAAGGCTTTATCCATTTCATTTTCATCCATAGTACTAAGTTTATCGTATAAATAATTTATCTTATTTTCTATATCAAATAAATTTGAAAAAGCTTCTTTTAAAAAAGATATAGTTGTATTTCCAGCCTTCAAATTAATATGTTGGTCCATATAACCAATACTAAATTTATTATTCCAATCAATATCAGCATTATCAGGTAAAATTTCATTAGTTATTATTTTCATGAAAGTTGATTTGCCTTCACCGTTAGCGCCAACAAGACCAATGTGTGTCACCTTTTAATAATCTAAAAGATGTATTATTAAATATTACTTTGTCACCAAATGAGTGACTCATATTTTCAATTGTTAAAATACTCATAGTTTATCTACTTCCTTTGCCTTGTCTTCATAATGAATCATAGCATCGTAGAAGATAAATACCAAGTTCATATATGATTCTGTAATATTTGTGTTCATAAAAAAAGAAAATGCATTATATAAAATAAATACATTTTCTTTATATGCTAATCATAATTTTTTTGTTTTCTAATTATTCTTCTAATACTGTGCTCAGTTAGAAAATATTGTTGAGACAATATTTTGACAGATAATCCAGAGGAATACTTATTAAAAATCTCGTTATCTCTTATTTTCAAATAGTTTTTTGTTTCAGTATTTTCTCCCCAAGATTTTTTGTTGTCATCTTTTCTGGGGATATAAATATATCCACCATCAGTATAGTTTTGAATTATTTCAATTATTTGCTGAGGCAGTATGTTTTGTGCTTTCTCATATTTCATGATATCTCCGCTCCGATCTACATTTAGTTTGTAAATGAAGAAGCAAAGATTTAATAAAATATGAAAAACTAAGTTGTTGTAGATATTTGCTCCAAGCTAAAGTTTTTCATACTTTACAATCTTTGCATGGAGCTAACTGCTATAACTAAAAACATTTTGATTCACTTCCTTATATTATTTCCGATTTTTGTCTTTATATTTAAAATAAGTATAATATAATTATTATTAATATTCAATTATCAATTGTCAATTAATTATTAAGGTTCCATAGTAGAAAAAAAGCAGTAGTTGTGGGTAACTGCTGCTTTTTTTTTATAACAAATTATTATAAGTGGATTATATGTAGTTTAAGCCCAAAAAACTACGACTTTTTTTGCTGTGTTATCCACATATGTCATATATCTAATAGAACTTTCAAACTCGCTTCTAGACATTGATATTAATTCAGAAGTATCCCATGGATTTATTACTACAACTGTGTCTTTAGTTACACTTTGTATTGAATAAGAATGTTCACCATTTCCGAGAATCCCTTTATCTGGATCAGCGATGGTAAAATCACAGGCAGCTGTAATTCCATCACCTGAAGCGCATTTTGAAGCCATAGTATTCATTAGATTAGTTTTAGAAGTAGCTCCCCTAACTTGACTTTGTTTAAAGCCTGTAATTGTTGTAAACACATCACAAGCAAAACAGCCATTATAAACATTCATAGCGTTTTGTAATCCAGCTTCTATAACTCTGGCATCAAGATCTCCAGTTATACCTGCATTGTCTACATCTGTTTGTGATACAGATTGTATTCCAGATTTGAAATTAACAGTATAGCTATCATCACCATTAACTGTAATCATTGTGCGTAATAAGCTTCTACCATATTTACTATTAGCTAAAGCTTGTATTCCAGAAACGGCACCACAATCACCAATGTCTCCTTGGTAGAAGGTGCTTAATTTACCATCAATCTGATTTGATGGATCACCCATTGTTCTTGCAGAAACAGAAACTGGTGAAAACAAAGAACCTGCCACTAATATTAAAGATAAACCTAATGTAACGATTTTCATTTTAATTTTTTTCATTTTAATTCTCCTCATCATTTTATATTTATTTGAAATTACGACTAAATATAACATAAATATCCAAAACAGTAAACACATATTGCATTAAAAGTCGTATTTTGGGAATTAAAATACAGTATAATTCATTAAAAGTCGTAATTTAGGAACGAAAATCAATACTATATGAATTTATCTTTACATTAGTATTTTCAAAAGGTATAATTGGATTGTAATGTGTAAATATATATAGGTTCCAATTTATAGTGATTGATTAAATCCTTTCAGGATTTCTAAAACTAAGTTTAGAATTTAAATCAAAAGATATATATTATAATTAAAAATGTTTAAGTGTGTTGAAGAAGAGGAGTAAATAGTATTTTAAATTTAAGAGATCTGGGGATGGTGGAAGCCTAGAATTTAGAACTATTGAAGGAAGCTTTGGAGTAATAAATAGAAAGCCGTTTGGCGTAGTATATTTATGGGGTTATTCCCTTAAAGATAATTGAGTGGATTAAGTTATTTTCATAGCTTGGTCAATCTAGGTGGTAACGCGGAAGATGATATGCCTTTCGTCCTAAGTTTTTTAGGATGAGAGGCTTTTTAATGTCTATAAAAGTATATAATTTCAGAAATCTGAGAGGCTTATGAAATCTAGGGTTATCAAAAGTAAATGATGAATGAGAAGGAAAAACTATGGCTTTTCTTAAAAAATTAAAACAAAGTCTAGGACATAATTTCGAATTGGCAATTGATAATTGAAAACCGACAATTAACATTTAATGCTATGTATATATCGCCATGACAAGGGGCCTTTAATACCTTGTGCATAAAAAATAAAGGAGAGATATAAAATGAGTTTTGAAAAATTAGCAGGTATGATATTTGGTAATTTAGAGCATAATACTGAATATTATATTCAAAAATATCCAAAGAGAAATCTTAAAGAAGGTGCAAGAGTTACAAGATATGCACCGAGTCCAACTGGCTTCCAACATATTGGTGGAGTATTTGCTGCATTAATAAATGAAAGATTAGCAAGTCAAAGTGAAGGTGTATTTTATTTAAGAATAGAAGATACTGACCAAAAGAGAGAAGTTGAAGGAGCAATAGAAGATACTATAGCAACTATGCATAATTTTGGTATGGATTTTAATGAAGGTATGACAGGAGAAGATACTTTTAAAGGTGAATATGGTCCATATAGACAAAGTCAAAGAGCTGAAATATATAATACTTTTGCAAAAGAGTTACTTATAAAAGGATTGGCTTACCCAGATTTCTGTACTCCAGAAGAATTGGCAGAACTTAGAGAAAGACAAGTTGCTAATAAGATTACGCCAGGTTACTATGGAGAATATGCTAAATATAGAAATATAACTGAAGACGAAGCTATAAAGAGAATTGAAAAAGGAGAAAAATATATTATAAGATTAAAATCACCAGGAAACCCTGAAAAGAGAGTTGAGTTCCATGATTTAATTAAAGGTGATATATCTTTCCCAGAAAATAATCAAGATGTAGTACTTATTAAAGGTGATGGACTTCCAACTTATCACTTTGCTCATGCAATAGACGACTTCTTAATGAGAACTACTGATGTAATAAGGGGAGAAGAGTGGTTATCATCACTTCCTATACACGTTCAATTATTTGAAGTTTTAGGTTTTGAAGCACCAAGATATGCTCACATTCCAACAATAATGAAGCAAGATGGTGGATCAAAGAGAAAGCTTTCAAAGAGAAAAGATGCTGAAGCTGCTGTTTCATATTATAAGGAAGTTGGATTCCCAATAGTATCAGTAGTAGAGTATTTACTTAACATAGTAAATTCTACTTATGAAGAATGGAGAGCTGAAAATCCAAAAACTGATTATCATGAATTTGAAGTTCATTTAGAAAAGATGGGTAAAGCTGGAGCTTTATTTGATTTAGTAAAGTTAAATGATGTATCTAAAGATCGTATAGCTGCTATGAAAGCTACTGATGTTTATGATAATTTTGTGGCATGGGCTAAGGAGTATGATGAAGAAATTTTCAAATTAGTTTCAGGAAATGAAGCTATGGCAAAAGAAATCTTCAACATAGATAAAGAAGGTCCAAAGCCAAGAAAAGATTTTGCTAAATGGGATGAAGTAAAAGATAAGATTTTCTATTTCTTTGATGAATTATTTGACAAAGAAGCAGTAGATAAAATTGAACTTCCAAAGGGTGTTACCTTAGAAGCTGCAAAAGAAGTTGTAGAAACTTATAAGAAAGAATTCAAATTTGATGTAGACAGCCAAGAAGCTTGGTTTGAAGATTTAAAAGAAATTGGTCTTAGACTTGGATATTGCGCTAATAGAAAAGACTTTAAAGCAAATCCAGATCAATATAAGGGTATGATTTCTGATGTTGCTGGAGCTGTTAGAGCAGCCTTAACTCATAGAACAAACTCACCTGATATTTACACTATAATGCAAATAATAGGTGAAGAAAATACTAGACACAGATTTGATAAATTTTTAAGTTTATAAGATAAAGAGGCATATAAGCTGATATAGATTTCAGCTTATATGCCTTTTTTATGACCAAAGTCTAGGAATTTTGGAGTTTAGGAGAATGAATGATGAACTATATTGCAAATAAAGTTCTTGCTCTTTTTTTATTCAAATATAAATTAAAATTACTAAAAATCCATTATTATAGAATTTAACACAATATATTCTATATAAATTATAGATAATGTGGTAAAATATATAACATTGGGGATTAATTGTATGAAGTGTATTAATTCATATAAGAAGTAATATTGAGGTTTTTTAATTAGTATAAAAATCTGAACTATTTAATGGTAAAAAGGGTAGAGTATGAGTTTGTTAGTTGGTTGATAAATATTTTAATTTAGGGGTATTTATCATGATAATTAAACATAATATTAGTGCAAGCAATGCAAATAGAATGCTTGGAATTAACAACAATAATGTGGCCAAATCAATTGAAAAAATAAGTTCAGGCTATAGAATAAATAGAGCAGCAGATGATGCAGCAGGTCTTGCAATATCTGAAAAGATGAGATCACGAATAAGAGGATTAGATCAAGGATCAATAAATTCACAAGATGGGATTTCATTATTACAAACTGCTGATGGAGGAATGCAAGAGATTCAGGATATGCTACAAAGATGTAGAGAATTATCAGTTAAATCGGCTACAGGAACGTATAATGATGAAGATAGAAACTCAATACAAGAGGAAGTCTCACAATTAATAGATGAAATAGATAGAACAGCCAATGAAACTGAGTTTAATGGTTATGCATTACTTTCAGGTAATTTCGATAAAAAGGGCAATACAGGAACATCAGACTCTATAGCTAATTATGTAAGCTATATTACCACTACTGGTGGGGTAACTGATAAATATACATATACCGATGGGACAAAATATGCTAGTGCTGTTATTGATTTTAGCAAAATTAATTCATCTAGTGATGTAGCTAATCTAGTTGGTAAAGGGGTTAATTATACTTGTTGTACTTGCAACAAAGTATATAGTATTAAGTTTGTAAATGGAACTCCAAATACCTCACGTTTAAATGATAGCAATCCAGTTATGGAAGTTGATGTGAGTTCGATTACAAATGGAACTGATTTAGTAAATAAAATAATTGAAACAGGATATGGTCAGCCGGGATTTGTATATAATCCAACAATACCTAATGGTGGGGAACCTACTCCAGGAACAGATGTACCTGCGACTGCCACAAGTTTTGTAACACATTACTCTCAGCTAGCTGCTAGTGGAGCAAAATTATATGTATATGATGATAGAATATCAGAAGCTGGTGGAAGCTGGCCTAGTAGTTCTGGAAGAGGAGCATTTAATCTTAGTGTATACGGAGAAACCCCACAAGAGAAAGGTAAATTTTTTTATGCTGATATACAAGTTGGGGATGAAGCAGGTGAAAGTGTCAGGATAGAGGTTCAAAATGTAACACCTAAAGAACTTGGCGTCGATAAATTGCTTGTAAACACTAAAACGAATGCACAGTCAGCTATTGATAAAATTGATAATGCCATAAGTATTGTGTCAAATTCAAGGTCAATTGTAGGTGCACATGAAAATAGACTAGGAAGTACTATTGCTTCAACTAATAATACATCTGAAAATTTGCAAAGTGCAGAAAGTAGAATAAGAGATGTTGATGTAGCAAAGGAAATGATGAAAATGGCAACAAATAGTATATTACAACAATCATCGGAAAGTGTATTAAATCAATCTAATAAAATGCTTGAGAGTGTTTTGAACTTAATGAAACAATGGCAACAAAGTTAAGTAGGTGTATTTTACATTATAGATAAGTAAGTATATAATAAATATTAATTTTAAGTTTATAAAAAAGAATAGAAGCAGATTTGATAAATTTTTAAGTTTATAAGATAAAGAGGCATAGAAGCTGGAAAGTATTTCAGATTCTATGCCTTTATTATCGTAGTAAAGTATAAAAATAAATCAACTAATAAGGATTAGCAACTTTTATAATTAATAAAATGTAGAAAAATGCAGAACGATTTTGTTAGAAATTTAATATGATTAATTGACACTGTATAATAAGGTGGTATATTATTGAAATATATGGTATAAAATGAGAAATACATAAGAAGGAGGAGTTTTTATGATAGGTCTTGTGGTCAGTACTTGGATAAAAACAAGTGTTAATCTTTATGGTAAAGAAAAAGTTAATATTGCTCTTGATAAGGTAGGAATAAAAACTGATAAGAAATTTAGTCCTATGGAAGTTGTAGATGATGAAAAAATTAATACTATTATTAAAGAATTGGCAGAAGTAAATAATACAACCGTTGAAAAAATATGGGCAGATATTGGAGAGGAAAATTTAAAAGTTTTTACAAAGAGATATCCTCTATTTTTTATTCATAAAAATGCTTATGGTTTACTAAAATCCTTGCAATCAATACATAAAACTATAGTAGAAAGAATGCCAACTTCTAAACCACCATCAGTAGAAGTAACACCTATAGGAGAAAAAACAGCAATGTTTGAATATGCCTCTGAAAGAGGATTAAGTGAGTACATGCTGTCTATGTTAAAATCAGCAATAAGCTACTATAATGAAGAGGTTAAAATTGAAATTGTTGAAAAGAACAGTAAGTATGTAAAAATTAAACTTACATTTAATTATGAAATTTTTACAAAAAGAATTTTTAGATTCAATAAATTTTTATCATTTGGGTTTATTAAATCGGTCGAAATTAAGATAGCTATTTTAACATTAATATCATTACTAATAGCACATGTTAGTGTAGAATATATTTTAAAATCCGAAATCTTTTTTTTAGAAGGAATTATAGGGACTATTCTTGTTTCGATAATGTCTTATTTTTTGCTTTCACCATTAAGAGAAGTTAAAAAGCAATTAAGCGATTTGGAGGGTAAGAATTACTTGAGTGATATGAAAATTGAAACTGGAGATTATATTGAAGAATTTTCAGTAGATGTTAGAAATGTGGCAAAAAGTTTTAATGAGACATTAATATCAATGGAAAGTGTTGCAGATGAAGTTAGAGAATATAATGGACAATTTACAGATAGACTGGAAAGTTCTTCTGCCATATTCACTGAAATAAATGGAGCTGTTGAGCAAGTTACACAAGGAGCCATACAGCAAGAGCAAGAAATTGAGAAAACTGTTGAATTTTTAAATGAAAATACTAAATCTTTAAATCATATAATTGAGGAGCAAAATTATAGCCAATCTAAATTAATTAATGTTGTCAGTGAAATTAAGGAAAATCAAAAACTAATAAAATCAACAGCTGATAGTATTCAAAATATTACTGAAAGTTTTGCAGAGCTGGATAGAAAGAGTAATGCGCTTCAAGAAGAAGTAAAGGGAATTTTAAATATTGTTTCAGCAGTAAGCTCTATAGCAGAGGAGACAAGCCTTTTATCATTAAATGCATCAATTGAAGCAGCACGTGCTGGAGAAGCTGGTAAGGGATTTGCAGTAGTTGCCGAAGAAGTAGGTAAGTTATCTATGAGCTCTAAAGATTCAGCATTGGATATAGAGCGATCATTGAGTAAGTTTACAGACAAAATTAAAGAACTTACTGACAGTGTAAATAGCCAATATAATATTCTTAATGATGGTAACTTAAAGCTAAATAATGTTTCTGATTCAACTGAACTTACTACAACTAAAATTGATGATGTAATGAATGATGTGCTTAATGTAGTAGAAAAGGTAAAAACTAGAGCAATTGAAAATGAAAAAATATTTAATAAGGCAGAAAGTTTAGTTGCAATTGGAGAAGAAAATGCGGCAATGGCTGAAGAAGTAAGAAGTAGTGTTACTAGCTACCTTGAGGAGCTTAATGATATAATCAAGAATGTACATGAATTAAAAGATGTCACAAATAAATTTGCTGATGAAATGAATCAATATGTAATTTAGTATGAATTTAACAAGTATAAAAAATCTCCCTCCATGATATACGGAGGGGGATTTTTTTAGGATATATCTAATTAACCTTTGCAACAAATTTGCCGTTTTGCAAAGTTCCAGGAGTTTTACTTACTATTGACAATGTATCTGCATTTATAGTATATAAGCAGCCAATTTTAGATGAATAGAATTGATAGTTTACATTATCTATCATTTTTCCGTTAGCAACTTCAGAATTATCTCCAAAAATAATATCATTATTTCTGATTATATTTCCTGTTTTTCTATCTATGCGAGATAGAAAGCTATTTCCGCTACCATCACTAAACCAATTAGATTGTCCATATACTATTCGACTATTATTAACCATGTTATAGCAAACAAAATATGGATGTTTAGTTGATACACCATCAAAATATTCAACAGTGTAGTCTTTTACAGCATTAAAATCAAATATATGCAATCTCTTATAATCATTAAAATCTACCCAGCTATATTTTTTAAAGCCTAAATTAGCTGACATTACTCCATCTTTAAATGACAATGATCCGTCTGGGAACCATGTACCATAATATCCATTATGATATTGGTTAGAAGTTACAAAATCATTATTATATATCAGATAAGTAGGAAATTGTGTTAAATAATTAGTAGAGGTAGACTTATATTTATCTTCAAGTTGTAGTAGATAATAATAATGAACATTACCTAAACTATCTACTGCTGAAGTGAAATATTGAGAAGATTCAGGAATACTTCTTTGGAAAGCTTCTTGGGAAGTATTGTTTTTAGAGTTAGAACATATTCTGTTCCATACATCAGAGAGAGATAGATTTCCTGGTGTAGATGTCTTTGGTAAAGCAGTTTTGACAGTAATATTTAAGACAACCCAATTTGACCAGGCATTATTAGTATCACTTACTCTGAACATTAATGTATAGTTTCCAGGGTCTGTGAATTTTGCTGCACAAAGACTTTGCTCTTGATAAGTAATGTATTTAGAAAGAGGATAACTTTGATTATCCTTTATTACTAAACCTTGAGCGTCTTTTATTGAATCATTGGCATCTTTATCAGTTGAATTAGCCCAGCTGAAGACAAATTGAGTATCTGTATCTCCACTTGCTGTAGAATAATTAATAGTACATTCAGGTCTAGTATTATTACCTACTGGTTCAACTGGTATAGATATGCTCCATTCATCAGACCATACATTATGGTCGTTCATGCATTTAAATTTCATTATATATTCACCAGGAGTTTTAAATTGAGTAGCAAATCCAATGTTACCTGTTAAACTTCCTAGGATGGAGTCACTAATACTTGGAATACCATCAAGGCTCATATTTGTTATTGCATAACCATTTGGGTCGTAGGTATAATTTTCACCATTATAAGACCATAACCATGCAATTTGAGTGTCAGTAGTAATTTGTCCATTTTTTATAGAATCCGGATTCATAATAACGTATTTCAAATCTGCAATAGGCTTTGCATCAGTATTAACGTCTACAGAACTAGAAGTTGTTTCTTTTGCTACAACACTTTTACTCATCAGTAAGCTATTATTAAGGTTAGTTGATTTTTGTAGACTGCTTAATAAAGTTTTATTTACGTTAGATTTAATAGGAGTGTCTTTCTGAATAGTACAATCAGCAACTTTTTGTGATTCTAATAAATCCTTTGATTTATTTTGCGTTACCACATTTTTGTCATTTAGTAGCTTTTTATAGTTGCTATTTTTGTTAGCGCTATCATTAAGAGTTTTGGATGAGATAGTAAATTCCTTACTTGATGAATTAACATTACTATTTGCTAAAGCTGCGCTTGTAGGCAGGCATAATAGTATAGTTAATGTAATTCCTAAAAATTTTTTTAACATAAAAATCCCCCTTTATACGTTAGAGAAAAATGTATTATATTACAAATATTCTCATTTCATCTTTTATAATACAACTATTTTCTATATAATTCAAGCAAATGCTTCAAAATTTCCCTTCTAATAAGAAAAAATGTAATATAATGTATTTGTGCTATTGGAGAGGAAACAAACGTTTAACAACCAAGATATAGCAAATATTATTTCTGTAAACGATTGATATAAACCTCTATTTATTGTATAATTAAGGAATAAATTCTATAAATTGAAAGGTGGTTTTTCTATGAATTTGAAAAAGAAAGTATTTTATTTAGCTTTCTCTAGTTTATTTATATCTTGTATAAGTAGTGAACCTTTAACAGTCACAACTTTTGCTGATACAAGTGTAGCAGAAACAAATTTGAAAGATGCTGGACAACAATTACAATTTACAGGAAGTAGTGTACAAGCTAGTGCTGAGTATGCGGTTCCATATGGTTTTGATACTAATAAACCTAATGTAAAATATGGAAAGCTAGAAGAAGTGTCATATTATTCAAAAACAACTGGAACTACAAGGAAGTGTTATGTCCTATTGCCAGTTAATTACTCGGCCAGCAAAAAATATCCAGTTTTATATTTATTACATGGTATAGGTGGTACAGATTCAGAATGGCTAAATGGAAACCCAACTGCAATAATAGGAAACTTAGTATCTGAAAATAAAGCATCGGATATGATTGTAGTAATGCCTAATGTTCGTGCAGCTGCTGATGATTCAGTGCCTAAAAATATTTATGGTCAAGAGAACATAAATGCTTTTGACAATTTTATAAATGATTTAAATAATGATTTAATGCCTTTTATTAATTCGAAATACTCAGTTAAAAATGGAAGAGAAAATACTGCTATAGCCGGACTTTCAATGGGTGGAAGAGAATCCTTATTTATAGGATTTAAAAATCTAGATAAGTTTGGCTATATAGGTGCATTTTCTCCAGCACCTGGACTACTCCCAGATAGTGCATTAAATTACCCAGGTCAACTAACTAAAGAGCAATTTTCTATTCCAAAAAACTCTGTTAATATACCTAAACTTATAATGATATGTTGTGGAAATAACGATAGTGTTGTTAAAAATACACCTAACACGTATCATCAAACACTAGTTGAAAATAAAGTTAATCATATTTGGTACACAATTGATGGTGATCATAACTTTACTGTTTGGAAGCACGGTCTCTACAACTTTGCAAAGAGGATTTTTAAATAAATTATACCCCCACACAATCGCTGTGTGGGTATTTTACATTATTAATTATGCTGCTGTTTTTAATAGTGAAGAAGCAGTATATGCTTGATGAATACCGCCAATAAATAATCTATATTTACTTTAATGCTTATCTTCTCTTTTTGCAAGCAAGCGTTTAATAATTTTATTTGAAGAGGTAAGTAATTCTATAGCTTCATTAATTTTTGGATTAACATTATAAATATTAAAATTAACTTCTTCTTCAACTTCAGAAGAGATGATGTTTATGTTAACTTTCATTTTTACACTCCTAGAATTAAACAGTTATTATCTTTATTTATATATTGTAAAGTTTTAACTTTGATATGTCTATAATTTTATTTTAATGTTTGTAAACCTATGGAACTAAGGGGGGATAATTAAAATAGTTATATTTTATACAGTGATTTAAGAAAAAACAAATAATGATGTTGAAAATCATTATCAATTATGATAGAATAAACAGCATTACGGGATAAAACAACTTAAGGAGGAAACCATTAGTGTTAATATTAATTTCTATTTTAATCGTAGCTATGTTTATTATTCTATTTCATAAGAAAATAAAAAAGCATGCCAATATTTTTTACATAATTTCAGGTCTAATTGCAATAGGATTTGTCCTATATTTCCAATTTAACTTAGGTAATCAAGTACCTAAGGATATAAATAAGTATGTTGTAACAATTTTCTCAAGAAGTGCTGTTTCAACAGCTTTGTTTACTATTGTAATGTATACGGGTGTTCTTGATAAGAAGCTCAATATAACAAAAAAATTATTAAGCGTACGTGGGGAGCTATCAATAATTGCATGTATTTTAACCTTAGGACATAATGTTTTATATGGGAAAACATATTTTGTGACACTATTTGTAGATCACACGGCACTTACATGGGCCAAATTAATAGCAGCTTTAATATCTTTAGTTTTAATTGCTATGATGCTACCATTAATGATAACGTCATTTCCTAGTGTTAGAAAGAAAATTCCATTTAAAAAGTGGAAAGGAATTCAAAGATTAGCATATGTTTTTTATGGATTAATATATGTCCATGTTATGGTTTTGTTTCTTCCTAAAATCCAAAAAGATAAGCTTTTTGACATAGCAATTTATACTGTTATATTTGGCTTATATTTTGTAGCTCGTGTATACAGATATTTGAAAGATAAAGAAATCAAAGCTAATAGAAAATTGAAACTTAGCCCTAGCGTATAAGTTGCTGGTTTTATTAGTTATTACAATAGTTTCTTGCTACTATTCATATTGGGTATATAATAAACAGGTGAGTTGTAATTTTACTTGAAGTTCACATATAATAAACCTTATCACTTACTGTTAAATGATAAGGCTTATTTTGATTTTATTATAGATATCAAAATTAATACTCAAACTTATAAATGTAATAAATATGTGTTTAATTTCGGTAAGTTCCGCATATGTCTAATTCTTGCTTTGGATATCTATATATTAATAAAAATATACTCATTAAAGTGAAAATAATTATATTTATGATAAAATGAGTATAGTATAAAAGAAAGACAGAAGTTATTGGCAAAGGAAGGAACGCTAAATGGAGAAAACTATGATAAATGAAAGTTTGAGAATTAACTGTGAAAAATGTTTTGGATTTTGCTGTGTGGCACTATATTTTTCAGCTTCTGAAGGTTTTCCAACTAACAAAGAAGCAGGTAAGCCTTGCTTAAATTTAAAATCAGATTTCACATGCAAGATACATAAAAATCTTAGAAAAAAAGGGCTTAAGGGCTGTACTGCCTATGACTGCTTTGGCGCAGGGCAAAAGGTTGCTCAAGTTACATATGCTGGACAAGACTGGCAGAAGGCTCCAGAAGTAGCTGAAGAAATGTTTGAAGTGTTTTTGATTATGAGACAGCTTCATGAAATGTTATGGTATTTAACACAAGCAGCTAATGTGCAAACTGAGGAAAAGATTAAAACTAAGCTTAATTCTTTAATAAGTGAGATGAATAATATAACACAGAGCACTCCAGAGGTGATTATTAAATTAGATGTAGAAGCTTATAGAGATAAGGTTAATTATTTACTTAAGCAGACCAGCGAAGCTGTTAGAAATAAAGTTCTTAAAGGTCAAAAATCTTCATTAAAACATAAAAAAACAATCGCTGGAAGGGCAGATTTTTTTGGAGCAAATCTTAAGAAAATTAGTTTAAGAGGAGCTGATTTGCGAGGAGCCTTTCTTATTGCGGCAAATCTTAGCGAAAATGACTTAACTGGAGCAGATCTTATTGGCGCTGATTTGAGAGATGCTGATCTTAGTGGAACAAACTTAGAAAATGCTATATTTGTTACACAAGCTCAAATCAATACGGCTAAGGGAAATGCTAGTACAAAGTTACCAAAGGGTATAACAAGACCTATGCATTGGGACAAATAATTAGTTATAAGAAGCAAGAATGACTAAATACGGAGTTTTAATGGGATATGTTATAGAATAAATAATTAATTATAAGAAGCTAAAAGCTATAAATTTATTGGGGAAGAGGAAGAGAAATGGATATTACAATTGAACTAGGTAAGAAAAGTGACATTGATGAATTAGAACAACTGTATAATGATATAAATGACCATTTAGCTAGGGGAATAAATTATCCTGGATGGAGAAAGGATATATATCCTGTTAGAGAAAATGCAGTTAATGGAGTTGCAGCAAACAATTTATATGTGGCAAGACATAACGGGAAAATTGCGGGAACAATTATTTTAAGTCATGAACCTGAGCCTGCATATGATGAAGTTACATGGGGAATAGAGGCTGGTTATTCAGAGATTTTTGTTATACATACTTTTGTTGTACATCCAGATTATTTGAAATGTGGTATTGGTAGAAGGCTAATGGATTTTGCAATAGAACACAGTATTAAAGCTAAGGCAAAAGCCATTCGTTTAGACGTTTATGAAAATAACAAACCTGCAATACATTTATATGAAAAGTGTGGATTTATATACATTGATAGAGTTGACTTAGGATATAGAGAATATGGCTTAGAGTGGTTTAAGTTATATGAAAAGTTGTTATAATAGAGTGAAAATCCCACATGCACAGATCTAGAGATAGATTTGTGTATGTGGGATTTTGTATAAGAAATATTAATCAGTCATCATTACTTATTAATTAAGTTACGAACTAAAAAGTGAGAATCCAAATCTTGTATTTGGTTATTCGAACTTTCTCTGTAAGCTTAAACCAAAATTATTCAGTATTAATTATTACTTATTAATCAATTAGAAAAGCCAATTACGTGTTACAGTCACTTTATTTTGACTATATTAGCTTAATTTAAATGATGATTTTAAAGGCACTATTCTATTAAATACTAATTTATCAGAAGTAGTGTATTTAGTATCAACATTAAAGAAACCATTTCTAACCATTTGGAATTTATCCTGTGGTTTTGCATCCTTAAAGGCAGTTGGCTCAATGAAGCCTTGTAATACTTCCATTGAATGTGGATTTATTTGTTCTAGGAAGTGCTTTCCTTCATTTTCTGGAGCATCATCTAGAATTAGTGGCTCATATAGTCTAAATTCAGCAGGAATGCAAGTTTTTGCATCTACCCAGTGAATAGTTCCCTTAACTTTTCTTCCTGTAAAGCCTGATCCACTCTTAGTTTCTGGATCATAAGTACAGTGAACCTCGATTACTTCGCCATTTTCATCTTTGATTATGTCAGTGCATTTAACAAAATATGCACCCTTTAATCTAACTTCATTACCAGGGAATAATCTGAAGTATTTCTTTGGAGGGATCTCCATAAAATCTTCTTTTTCAATATATAATTCTCTAGAAAATGGAACTTCTCTTGTACCTTGAGTTTCATCTTTAGCATTGTTTTCTATAACAAGCATTTCTGATTCATTTTCAGGATAATTAGTTATTACAAGTTTTAAAGGATTTAGTACTGCCATAGCAAGTGGTGCTTTAAGCTGTAAATCTTCTCTTATAAAGTAATCTAACATTTGAGAATCAACAATAGAATTAGCCTTAGCTACTCCAATAGCAGTACAGAAGTTCTTTAAAGCTTCAGGAGTGCAGCCCTTTCTTCTTAGACCACAAATAGTAGGCATTCTAGGATCATCCCAGCCATCAACAACATTTTCATCAACTAATTGTTTTAGCTTTCTTTTACTCATAACTGTATTAGTCATGTTTAATCTTGCAAATTCTATTTGTCTTGGAGTAGCTTCCATTTCACATTCACTTACAACCCAATCGTAAAGTGGTCTATGATCTTCAAACTCTAAAGTACAAATAGAGTGAGTTACGTGTTCAATAGCATCTTCTAATGGGTGAGCAAAATCATACATAGGATAGATGCACCATTTGTCACCAGTATTGTGATGAGTTGAATGAGATATTCTGTATATGATTGGATCTCTCATATTTATATTTGCTGAAGCCATATCAATTTTAGCTCTAAGAACTTTTTCACCATCAGCAAATTCACCATTTTTCATTCTTTCAAATAAATCTAAGTTTTCTTCGACAGATCTATTTCTGTAAGGACTTTCAATGCCAGGTTTTGTTAATGTTCCTTTATATTCTTTAGATTCCTCAGGGGATAAATCACAAACATAAGCTTTACCTTTTTTAATTAAAAGAATAGCTCTGTTGTACATTTCATCAAAATAGTCAGATGCAAAGAATAGTTCATTCCAATTTCCACCGAGCCATTTTACATCTTCTTTTATTGATTCAACATACTCTGTGTCTTCTTTAACGGGATTTGTATCATCAAATCTCAAATGAGTTTTACCTTTGAACTCTTCAGCTAAACCAAAATTTAAAAGAATGGATTTAGCATGACCTATATGTAGGTAACCGTTTGGTTCAGGTGGGAAACGAGTTATTATTTCTTTGTGTTTTCCACTTTCTAAATCTTCAACGACGATGTTTCTTATAAAATTAGAAGAATTAATTTCATTTGACATAATTTTACCTCACTTATTAACAGCATTAATAATTGTCAATTTTCAATTATAACTGACCCTTGAGCAATGACAATTGTTTTTATTGTTATTTTTCACTTAATAATAATTTTAATCTAATATAGAGAAAAAATAAAGATAAATAAGGTTGTTTGATAACTAATTTTTACAAGTTTTATTTATTTAGCAGTCTATAAATAATAAAAGCCTCTATACTATAAGCTTATTTTATTAGGCTTATAATATAGAGAACTCTTATTATTTAGCTAAAAAGGAAAGTATTAAGCTAACTTTCCTTTTTAAGCTTTCCAGTTCAATGACAATTGATAATTGAGCATTGATTATATATTTAAAGTAAGAATTTTATGTTTAGGAATGAGCAAATTAATTATCATTTTTTTATTATTTTAAAGGTAAATTATTTTACAGTTGGACTATTTGTTACTGTAGCGCCTGAAAGGTCATTTTTTCCACCGCCTGAAGATGTACAATTATCTATTATAGCTTTAGCAAATGTAACTTGATATCCTAAAGCCGATGGTTTACCTGTAAGAGGCCATTTGTAATTTCCTAAAGCATTATTTATTGCAGTACAACCTGTCATAGTAACAACACCATTTTGATTGTTTCTATCAAAGCCAGCACCTGTGTTTCCTGTTGCTGTACAATTAGTTAGAACATGTTTTAATGGATCTAGATGAGCAGCTTGACCAGGAGTTTTATTATCTACACCTCCAAGTTTAAAGCCATTACCATCACCTTTTATTCCACCACAATTTCCGTTATTTATTGCTTTACAATGGTCAAACTTTACAGCTCCATGAGCAGCATATAAATCATATCCGTCATCTGAATTTCCTTCAGCTGTACAATAATATAATTCATTTCCTACACCTGAATGTAACTTAATAGCAAAACCATCAGCATTTTCACCAGTTGCATCTGCATTGCTGTAAGAGTAAACACGAGTTAAAATGTTGTTTGCAGCTCCATTTGATAATTGAACTCCAGCATCTTTATTATTGTGAACATCTAAATCTGTAAGGTTATTACCAGAACCTTCAATATAGATTCCATTATCAGCTGCACCTGAAATATCTAAATTTTGGATAGTTGATCCATTAGTTTTTATTGATAAGCCTTTTCCTGAGTTCCCAGAGGTTGAAGAAAATACTAATTTATCAGTGTTCTTTCCAGTCTTTCCTTTAAGCGTAATACCAGCAGGTACATTTATTGTGCCTGATTTTATAGTTCCAGAAATAAGAATAGTATCTCCTTTAGTGGCTTTTCCTAAGTCACTTGTTAATTCTGCTGTTGTAGTAGCGGTATAAGTTGTAGCAGCATAAGCAGGTGCACCCTGTAGTAAGCTTCCTCCTGTAACAATAGCTCCTAAAGCTGCGATTAGACATAAATTTTTGATTTTTTTCATTATAAAGATCCCCCTTATATTAATCAGTTTAAATTATTGGTATAATGAATCTAAGAAAAATAATTTTATCAAATGTTAACGTGAACACAAACGTTAACATAGACATGTTCAAGATGACCACCTATACATATATATTCTCATATTATTTATTATTTTAAAAGACCTTTTCCACCAAACGTCGAAAATTTGGTATTAAAAGAAATTTCCAGTTGTAGCATTTGAAAGTTTTGATTTTTATTCCTAAAAATCAACTTTTTATGCAAGAGTATTGATTTTTTTGTAAGAAATATATAAATATTAGTCACATAGAAGTAAATTATTAATTGATATAATAATATTTTCATTAATAGTGAAGTTTGAATAATACTGCATAATATTGTATTATATAAGTGAAAAACATAGTTATTTATCAATTTTAATAAATATTAATTCAAGCGTATTTAAAATTGAAGGAGAGAATGGGATGTGATATCGTGTATTCAATTATCTTAGTAGAAGATGATATTATGCAAAGAGAAATATTAAAAAAAATGATTTTACAAATGCATGAATTTATAAAAATTTATGAAGCGGATAGTGAGAAATCAGCTTTGGATATAATCGAGAATAATGATGTCGATATGTTTTTGATTGATATTAGTTTAAAGGAATCCTCGGGATTAGACCTTGCAATGAATATTAGAAAAATTCCAAAATACGAATTTAGGCAAATTATTTTTCTAACAACTCATATGGAATATATCACACAAGCATTTAAACAAACCCATTGTTATGACTATATATTAAAACCATATGATAAAGATGAAGTTCAAACTATGATTAATAAGATTATTCTTAATGAAACTAATAAACTTAATAGTAAACCAAAGGAAGTTAATGTTGAAGATACTAAGGAAGTAGTTGTAACCCTTAAAAGCGGTGTGTTCTTAGGAATTAAAATAAAAGATATTATTTTTATAGAAGTTAAAGGGAAGAATTGTGAAATAAATACTACTAATGGAATGTATGTTGTTAACAACACAACTTTAAAGAAAATGATGAAATTAATAAACTGTGAATACATAATTCAAAGTCATAGATCTTATGCAATAAATAAAAAATATATATCTGTAATAGAAAAACAAGATTTTAAGCTGAGTAAGGTATACTTTAATAATTATGAAGGTACAGCGCTATTAGGCTATAAATTTAAGGATGATGTTATATCTGAATTTAAAAAAGGGAAAGTGATAATATGTTAAATAGTTTTATTTTAAATGGTTTTGATGTTATAAATATTATCTATTTGTGGGATGTATTGAATAAAAAAAATCGTAGTATTTTAAAACTATTATCAAGCATAGTAGTAGCAACCATATTAATAACAATGGTTCAACAATTAGAGTTGGGGTTTATTGTTGAGGATTTAATGATTATTTTGGTAATTAAATTAATTTATAAGATGAAGTTCAAAGATATTATATTGGCATTTCTTTTGACGTTGCTTATAATTATGAGCTTACAGTTAATATTAACATCATTTATCGATAAGTTTGTATATGATAATATTACTAAAATAATTGCTATAGAATTAATTATTTTACTTAGTATAATAATATTTTCAAAAACTAATTTAGGAAGGAATATTACTTTTAAGAATATAGATAATAATATTATATTTAATTTTATTTTAATATGTGGAATTTATACGATAACTCTTAAAATTATTTGGGATTATGATAAAAATATAATTTTAAATAATATAGTTACTATTTCTGCAATGTTGAGTGCATTAGTGATTTTTCAAATATTGACTTATTCAAGTATTGTTAAATTAACAAAAGAAAAATTAAAGTTAGAGGTTTCAAATGAGTATAACGAAGTCATTGAAGAAATAGTCCAAGAAATAAAACAAAGGCAGCATGACTTTATTAATTATAAAAATACAATAAAAGGTATAGTAGGAGTTGTAGATGAAAAGGATATCAAAGAAGCGATTAACAATTATATTAAAGATGAGGATGTATATGGTGATAAGATAAATGCGCTTATTTATATTGATAATGTAGTTGTTAGATCAGTAGTATATAGAAATATGTGTAAATTTAAAAAATATGATATTGATTTCGATTATGAAATTGAAAATAACGTCTTAGATGATGTTTTAAGTTATCGCGAATTATCAAATGTGTTGAATAATTTATTAAATAATGCTTTTGAAGAAGTATCTAGAGAAGAGTGCAAGAATAAGAATATTAAAATAAAAATATTTAATAAAAGTGAAACTGCTAATTTAATAATAGAAAATCAAGTGGTGGATATTAATAATATTAATTTAAATGAGATCTTTACAAGAGGATATTCAACTAAGAATAAAGGTATAAGAGGGTATGGACTTTACAATGTACAAGCCATAGTAACTTCACATAAAGGGTATATAAAGATTAATGTTGAAGATGGGAAAATTATTTTTAATATAACTTTTAATAGATCTGTAAAATAGTACATATAAGTAATTGTGGCTTGTAAAAAATACAAGCCACAATTTACTGTCAAAAGAAATATTATAATATTAATGTAGAATGTAGAATGAGGAATGTAGAGAATTTTACTTTAATATTTCTTCAGGACATTCTGGTTCTCCATATAATGTGACACAGCTTACATTTAATCTTACGTTAAATACTTTAAGTAAGATGGCTGCTAGAGAGTTTGTGAACTTTTCCATTTGAAACAACTCCTTTTATGTATAAAATGATTAGTTGAATTATTTGAAGAAAAGTACTCATTAATATACAGTTACTAATTTTTGTATCTTGTATTTGAAAAAAGATAATCATCCAAAAGGTAAATGATATTAACGAAAGCACTTTTAACTTGGCTTTATTTTTTATAGGTCTATTTGTATTAACGCAAGGAGCATATAGTCCAATTATAACTAGGGATATTATAAAGAAAATTACATAGTAATAAGTGCTTAGCTTTGGAAATAATACACTAAATATTACTACTATTAAAAAATGCATAATACTGGACGTTAAACATCCAACAAAAGTTTTAGAATGAATGCCACCAGCTATTGGTCTTGTCGAAAACAGAATAACATAAGAAAATAAGAATAATGAGAACTGATTTAAAGATATAAATATTAACGAGATTATTATAAGCTTTGCTAAATCTCCTAAAATCATCTGTATTGCATAATCAATTTTCATTAAGTCTGTTAGGGACAAAGAAGCATTATTTTTACGTAAGTATCCAGTTATAAAATTTGAAACTGACTTAATCATTTTAACTCCTTTAGTTAAAGAATTAATTTATGTTATATAACTTATATACATCATGGGACAGAAAAATACAATATAGTTGGAATGAAAAGCAGTTTTTAGGGAATGAAAAGAAGTAATTGGGATAAATAGGGTGAAAGAGCGAAATGCTTATCTTTCATTCCATATTTCGTTCGTTTGGAGGAATTTGTATTTACATAGTTTAATTATTGTGCAAATATATAGATGTGGGAGAATTATAATTCAATAATGGTATAAGGGATTGTAATAAAGGATTTTATTTTCTATTCAATGAGGCAGAACTCATTGAATACCAAAATAAAATCTGAAAGAAATGAGAAGGTTGTATGCTATGTACAGTTATTCTCTAAAACGCATTAATAAACCAAACCCAATAAAATCATATAATACTATCAAATTAGCTATAGTTAAAAAATCACTTGAGATTGGTCATCTTAAGTGATTTTTTATTCTTTAGGAATTTATAATAAAGTTAAATCTGTGGATAATTTATTGAAAAGGTCAATTAAGCAGGTTTTGTGTGTCAAAAAGAATAAAAAATAAATCTTATTCGCCTGCCAGTTTTTTCTCACATGCGTTCGAAAAGGCAGATGCGTAAAAAAAATCTCCGGCTCCACAGTCGCCTGCGTTTTTTTATATATTAAGAATTAATTATAGCTTCATAAGCTGAGATAGTATTAAGAGCTGTCTTATTCCAAGAGAAAGTTTTACTTCTAGTAAGGCTTTTTTTTACCATAGTGAGCTTTAATAAACTATTACTTAAAACTCTTTCAATATCATAAGATAATGCATCTATGTCATTAGGATCTATAAAAAGTGCAGATTCATAGCATACTTCTGGAAGGGAAGTGACATTGGATGCAATTACAGGAGTTCCACAAGCCATAGCTTCTATTGGGGGAAGTCCAAAGCCTTCATAAAAAGATGGGTAAACTAAAACCTCTGTAGCATTATAAAATAACGGCATATCTTCAATAGGAATAAAATCTGTAAATACCACATTATTAGAAATGTGCAATTCTTCAGCTCTGTTTTTGTATTTAGAATATGAAGGACCTTTTCTACCTGTAATAACTAACTTAAAGGTTTCTTTTAATTTATTAGGAAGGGCAGAATAGGCTTCAATTAAACCTAAAATATTTTTTCTTGGACTAAATCCTCCAACATATAATATAAAGTCTTCTTGAATTCCATATTTTTGTGTAATAATGCTTTTAGATTGGCATTTACTCATAGGCCTATAGATATCTTCGGCAGCAAGTGGTGTTACATAAATTTTATCAGCAGGAAATTTGAATTCACTAGCAATATCAGCTTTGGAAAAATTAGAAACTGTAATTATCCCATCGCAGCTATCCAAAATTTTAGGTAATTCATCATTAAATATTTTTAGATATCTATCACTAACGGTTTCAGGCATTTTTAAGGGAATTATATCATGAAGAGTAATAACCTTTTTGCATTGAATATTATCTGAAAGTCCAACGCCATTTTGAGGAACATGGTAAAGCTCTATATCTGCATTGTTTAATATATTTGGAACATTTATATCATCCCAAAAACTTTTAGAAGGAGCTGATTCAACAAGTTCCATTTTAAAATTACTTTGTAAATTATCAATAGAGTCACATTGTGGTATAAAAATTAAATAGTTATTATCACAATCAACTTTGCTTAAACTTTTTATCAATTGATTAGTATATGTGCCTATGCCAGTACCATGATACCACTTTGCAGCCCTACCATCTATTCCTATTTTCATCATTAAATCCTTTCATAGAATTTGTGTTACTGTATTATATTAAAAGAATATAAAAAATGTTAATAAAAGAATTAATATACACATATAAATATACAGGAGGTGAGAAAGATGATGAGGGAATTTGAAATAGAAAGACAATTCAACGTTAAGATAGAAAAAATCAAGGCTAACAAAGGGGTTTACTATCTTAAAACAGATAAGGGCGAAAGATGTTTAAAAAAGATAAATTATGGACCTCAAAAATTATTATTTGTGTATGGTGCTAAAGAGCACTTAAGGAAAAATGGTTTTGATAATTTAGATAAATACTATTTAAACATAAATGGAGAGCCCTTTGCATTAGTAAATGAAGATTTATACACTTTATCAGAATGGCTGGAAGGAAGAGAATGTGACTTTCATAACATAGAGGAAGTTAAATTAGCAGCTAAGACTCTAGCCAATCTTCATGAGGCATCTAAGGGATATGACCCACCTGAAAATTCTAAATTAAAAAGTGACCTTGGAAGATGGACACATTTAATAGAGAAAAGGATTAAATCATTAGATAAAATGAGAGACATGGTGAGGAAAAAAAGTATAAAAAGTGATTTTGACATGCTTTATTTAAAATCTATGGAATTTTATAAGGAAATAGGGAAAGAATCGTTACAAACTTTGAATGAATCAGATTACTATGAATTATGTATGCTTGCAGAAAATGAAAAGAGTTTTTGCCATCATGATTTTACGTATCATAATATAATTTTAAGTGATGATATGGGTGTACATGTTATAGATTTTGATTACTGCAAGAGAGAGGTTAGAACCTTCGATATAAGCAACTTTATGATAAAAGTTTTAAAGAGAGTTGAATGGAATATAGACTTTGCAAATGCCATTATAGATTCATATAATTCAGTATCTCCATTGAAAAAGGAAGAATATAAGGTTTTATATTCTTATCTTCAATTTCCACAAAGATATTGGAGACTTGCTAATAGGTATTATTATAACGAAGTCAATTGGGCACAAAATACCTTTGCAAGTAAGTTAGAAACAATAATAAATGAGAAGGAAAAACAATTAGATTTCTTAGAAAAATTCAAGAATGAATATAATATATAGATATTGTAAAAGAAAGCTGCTTAAAAGTGATTAAAAACTATTAAGCAGTTTTTATTTTGAAAATAGGCAAATACTTTGTTAATTGTAACTTATAATTATTAAAGCCATATTATAAGTTATGAAGGAATTTGTAGGAGAAAACTATGGAGATTGGTGATATTGTTGTAAGGAAATCCTATAATAAAGATGTTACCTTTAAGGTTATTGATATAAGAGAAGAGGATGGAAAATATAATATTATTTTAAAGGGGATTAATATAAGAATAATTGCTGATGCAAGTATGGAAGATCTTGAACTTGCAGATGAAAATAGTGGCTCTAAAGATAAAATTTTAAATACAAGAGTGAATGAAGCCATAAAGCAAGCCATGATACTTAGAGGTGATTTTAGGGATAAGGTTGAAAAATCCCCTAAAATAAAGAATAAAAATGAGCTTATGTTTGGGAGGCCAGGGAAAATATTGCATGTAGATGGTGATAGTGAGTATATGGAAACTTGCTTGAAGGTATATAAACAACTGTCATTGGATGCAGTTGGGAGAGCTATAGCTGAAGCAGACCAACCAAGGGTAATAGTGGATTTAGTTAAGGAAATTAAGCCAGATATAGTAGTGTTGACTGGACATGATAGTGTACTAAAACAACCTAGAGACTATTTGGATTTAGATAATTATAGAAATTCAAGATATTATTTAGAATCAGTAAAAAATTTAAGGAATTATAATTCAAGTTATGATGAATTAGTAATATTTGCGGGGGCCTGTCAAAGCTGCTATGAAAGAATTTTGGATGTAGGTGCTAATTTTGCCTCAAGCCCTAATAGAGTTTTAATCCACTGCTTAGACCCTGTCTTTGTATGTGAGAAGATTGCTTATACTAGAATAGATAAGGTGGTTTCTATAACAGATGTAATTGAAAATACCATAACTGGAATAAGGGGTGTTGGAGGATTGCAGACTAGGGGGAAGTATAGGGAAGGGTATCCTAAGTCGCCTTATATTTAAGAAGATTTGGTTTGATTGAATTAATTGAAGTTAGGCACAATTAAAAAAATAATAGGCAAGCATACTGGTCTATTATTTTTTTGATTGTGCCTTATTTATTGGCAGTATTGTTATATGTCATTGTAAAAGATATATGGATATTTAGTAGAACTTCTAAAGAATATAAGAATTTGCTTATAAAGTGTGGGTTTGGAGCATATTTGTATAAATTTAATAGATACATAGCTATAGTTTATATATGCCCGTATTGGAGAAATCCAGTACGTTTTTTATAGGTAGAATATTAAATTTTATAATTAATAAGATAATGTGGCACAAATTGATAAAATCGTGGCGCATGATGATGTTAAAATCTGATGAGATAAATAATATAATCCTAACATAAGATGAAGTTAATTTTGTTTATGCAATAGATAACTATTACATCTATAAAATATAGGAGGGTTATATATGAGTAAAAAAGTAGCACTAATTACAGGTGCATCTTCAGGTATTGGAAAATCAACTGCAATCGAACTTAACAAAAGAGGTTTTATAGTTTATGGAGCAGCTAGGCGAAAAGATATGATGCAAGACCTTGAGGTAAAAGGAATACATACAATTTCTTTAGACGTGACAAATGATGAGTCTATGGTTAAATGTGTTAATGAGATACTTAATAAGGAAGGCAAAATTGATGTACTTGTAAATAATGCAGGATATGGTTCATATGGAGCAATAGAGGATGTACCAATGGAAGAAGCACGTCGTCAGGTCGAAGTTAATGTGTTTGGGCTTGCTCGAATGGTACAACTTGTAGTGCCAAGTATGAGAAAAAATAAATCTGGTAGAATTGTTAACATTTCCTCTATGGGCGGAAAGATATGGACTAAATTTGGTGGCTGGTATCATGCAACCAAGTTCGCAGTAGAAGGTTTTTCGGATTGTTTACGATTGGAACTGGAACCGTTTGGGATTGATGTAGTTGTTATTGAGCCAGGCGGAATAACAACTGATTGGGGTATTATTGCCGCAGAAAAACTCCGAGATGCATCAGCAAAGGGGGCATATGCACAAGCAGCCAGCAAAACAGCGGATGGTATGATTAAGAATTATACTGGAAATCAAATGTCGAAACCAGAATTGATTGCGCGTTGTATTGGTAAAGCTATAACAGTAAGGAGACCTAAAACACGTTATCTAGTAGGTTATTTTGCAAAACCGATGGTATTCATGAAAGCAGTTTTTGGAGATCGTGCTTATGATAGGATTATCAAAATGTTCAGTTAGTATAATTCTAGACTTAAGGTGTAGTCCTAATGAAAAAGGATTTATATGAGAGAAAGATTAAAATAAATATTATATTTTGAGAGGTAAATTATATATGGATAATTTATTACATATCTTTAAAAATAAAACAGATCCTGAAAACTTGAATTACACAATCAGTGGATATTTTTATCTGGAAAACTTCGTTACCCATATTTTAAAGAAAAGATTGTAAAAATGACGGAAGAAACAGAAAAGGCATCTATTCAGGCTTTTGCAGAGACAGAGCGAATTGTAGATTCAATTAAGGAACAGGGTGAATCCATGCAGAATTCTAATGCAATTCTTGAACAGCTACTATGTTTGTCAAGAGAATTGTCTGAGCAAAAAGAGATGGTATAATCAGAAGGTTTATTCTTAATAATAGGAGGTTAGAAGTGAAAAAGCTTGTAATATATTACTCTCATGATGGAAATACAAAGTTTATTGCAGAAACGATTGCAAGAGAAATCAATGCAGATATCACTGAATTGAAGACGAAAAAAACTATGAATGCGTCAGGTCTGATGAAGGTTGGATGGGGCGTTAGGCAACTTGTTAGTCAAAGTGAACCTGTTTTATGTGCAATGGAAAAAAATCCAACAGATTATGATTTAATAATTATTGGTTCACCTGTATGGACTTATACATTTGCTCCCCCAATAAGGACTTTTTTAAAAAATTATTCTATGTTAGGAAAAAAAATTGGGCTCTTTTGTTGCCATGGTGGACAGAAGGGTAAAACACTAGAGAACATGAAAAAATTATTGGACGGAAACATGATAATAGGAGAGTGTGAGTTTTTGGAACCACTAAGCTACGAGAAAGAGAATAATAAGAAAAAGGCGATTGTTTGGGCTAAGAAGATAGTGAACGAATAAGACACAATTCTTGGAATAAAGAGAGATGATGTGGCAGAAAAATTAGGATTTAGCAAAATGATGCTTATGGTACACTAATAGTAGCTTATGTAGCTGTATATATTCAACTATATAAGCTGCTTTTTATAATTAATAAGAAATACCGTGGCGCAAAATGACAAAATCATGGCGTATAATGATGTTAGGATTCAATAAAATAGAGAATATAATCTTAACATAGGATTAAGTTAAATTTGTTGATGCAATAGATGACTATTATATCTGTAAAAATAAGCATTAATTACAGGAGCATCTAGTGGAATAGGAAGAGAATTTTCTCGTATTCACGCAGCAAATGGTGGAGACCTTGTTATAATTGCAAGAAGAGAGGATCAATTAAATTAACTGAAACAAGAATTAGAAAAGAAATATAATATTAAAGTAAAAGTTATTGCAAAGGACTTAACATTGCCACAGGCACCTAGTGAGATTTATAATGAAGTAAAAGATGCAGGCATCGAAGTAGATTATCTTATAAACAACGCTGGATTTGGAGGACACGGTTATTTCCATGAGCGTCCTATGGAATTAGATTTACAAATGATTCAAGTTAATATAGTTACTCTCACTACTTTAACAAGATTATTTTTGCCTGACTTTGTAAAAAGAAATAGTGGTAAGGTACTAAATGTATCATCAACAGCAGTACTTATGGCTGGGTCATTGCAGGCTGTTTACTATGCATCAAAAGCTTACGTTTTATCTTTTAGTAATGCGATAGCACAAGAATTACATGATACAAATGTAACAGTTACAGCATTATTACTAGGTGCAACAGAAACAAAATTTACAAAAACATATGATATGAGTAATACACCTTTATTTGCAAAGACAGTGAGCCAACATATTGTTGCAAAAGATGGCTATAATGCAATGTTGCAAGGTAAATTAGATATTATTGCAGGGGTTACAGTTCCTCAAAAAGTTATGATGAGTATGTTACAATTTATGCCTAAAAAATTAATGTTAAAACAAATATATCAAATACAACAAAAAAATAAAAATGAATAAATTCAAAAGAGAGATACACTAATCCGTATTTTAAATAAATATCTAATGATAGATATGGAAGGAGTTTAAATGTCTACTAATAAATTTATACTAGATAGAAAATTTGCAGATTTAATCGAAAGTCTTGGCATATCAATTGCAGAAGTACTAAAAAAATCTAACTTACCTGAAGATTTATTTAGTCATCAGATGCCTTCTTTAACGGCAATTGAATATATTAATTTTATGGAAATATTAAAAGAGTTATCAAATGATGAGTGTATCCCAATAAGGATTGGTACAATAGAAAATATAGAAACATTTTCTCCACCTATATTTGCAGCTTATTGCAGTAGGAATGTATTGACTTGTATGAAAAGAATATCAACATATAAGAAACTTATATGTCCATTAGTATTCCTAGTTAATGAAAATAAAGATAATATAACATTGGAGCTGACTTTTGAAAATACAGAAAATGAATTACCAGAGTTTTTAGTTGCAATAGAAATGGTATTTTTAGTACAACTCATTAGAAATGCTACTAAAATTCGTATTATCCCTAAAGAAGTTGTGACAAAGCATAAGATAGATAACGATAATTATGAAAAGTTTTTTGGAATAAGACCCAAAGTAGGAACCAGAAACATATTGACAATATCAAAAGAAGATGCATTTCGTTCTTTTATAAGTCAAAATGATGCTATGTGGGAATATTTTGAGCCTGAACTAAGAAGACGACTTAGCGAATTGGATATAGATGACACTTATGCAGCTAGAGTTAGAAGCGCACTTATAGAACTTTTACCGGCAGGAGAAGGAAGTATAGATGATGTATCATCAAAATTAGGCTGTAGCACAAGAACTCTTCAAAGAAAGTTAAAGGAAGAAGATACTACATTCCAAAAACAGCTAAACCATACCAGAGAACTACTTGCAAGGCATTATTTAAAAAATTCAGCTATATCGAGTGATGATATAGCTTACCTATTAGGGTATCAAGATTTAAATTCTTTTGTAAGAGCATTTAATGCATGGACTGGAATGACGATAAGTGAGTATAAAAAGAAAATAAATTAATTTAAAAATTCATGTGATAGCTATGGATTTTTATTTGTATCTAATAGCACTGCTTATATTTTTGATATTTCTTTTTTTAAGCTATGTACAGAATATGAGATTTTATTTTAGGTTTAATAATATAGTAGCAAATTAATTGAATTTACATAGACGACTAGCTATAATCAACAATATAATGCTTTGCTTTAGGAAATATATATATCGCCATCACCAACCACTATTATTTTGTAGTTAGATTTTAATGGCGTTAAGTCATATTTAATAGATTTAGGATTAAGTTTTATAGATTGAAGTGTAGCTAAGTTATTATCCAAAATAATTACTAATGAACTTTTATTTGTAGAGACGTTTTGAACTTCATAAATTTTATCTGTCAAAAGGGCTTCAAAATCACTTAAGTTATAAATACCTTCCTTAAATACATTTGTTGTAATAGGAGTAGTAGCGCCTATTATAACAAATGATAAAATAAGAAATACAAAAATAATTTTTTTCATTTCTAAAACCACCTTTCATACTTATTATGCTATTTTGATTTTATAATATGTATTATTAATTGTTGTTTTTTTAGAGTTTATGTTAACAAAGCCAGTGATAAAAGGGTATGTAATAAATAAACTCAATACAATAATAAAAGCAAGCAAAACCCTTCCATATCCACGAATTTTCTTTTTAAGTTTATTAGTATTGATTTGGTTTCTAATACAAATCTCCCCATTCAATATTCTATTTTTTAACTTGAGTCATTACATAAAAAGTATAAATTATTATAAACTATTTATGTTTGGTAATATACTTGATTTCTTAATTTTAACAAAAATTAAACATAGTGAAGAAAATAATATTTAGTTTGACTAAGCCCTTAGAGTTGGGTCTATAATTTATGTTTAAATAAATTCAAATATGGTAGAATAAAAGATAAGATTGCTTATAAATAATTAAAGGTAGGTGGTTAGCACATGGATAAGGAGCAGATAATAGATAAATTGAAGTCAAATGAATTTGTTGATTTTATAAATAAATACAACATCATAACTGTGATTTTGTTTGGCAGTATAAATGGAAATGACTTTAATGAAGAATCAGATGTAGATTTAGCCATGATAGCTGATACTGAAATTGAATTGGATAGGGTTTTAGATATAGAATTATTTTTACAAAACCTATTGGATAGAGAAATAGATGTTTTAGACTTAAGAAATGATGAAGTAGATTTATTCGTAAAGATAAACATTTTAAATAACGGTAAGGTAATTTATTCTTTAGATAATAATGAAGCATTGGAAGCTATATATAATGAAACTGATAGAATTTATAAGGAAAATGAAAATTTCATGTATTTTAGAAGAGGAGATGTTCTATATTGAATAAAGAAAGACTAATTAAAATAATAGAAGATATGCAAGAATGTATTGTGGATATAAACGAATGCCTAGAATTATTAGCAACTAGAAAAGATGACAAATTGATCATTAAATTATCAAAATCAAGCTTGCGACAATTATTCGTTAGCTTTCATACAATATTAGAAGACTTGTGTTCTATAGTTCTTAAAGAAATAAAGAAATATAAAATAGGAATTACTCTACATGACAGCTTAATCATTTTAAAAGAAAATGGAATCATAAATGAAGAAACTTATGTATTTCTTGAAAAGTCAAGATTACTTAGAAATAGAATATCACATAGATACAAAGAGCCAAAGCATGAAGAATTAATTGAACATATTTTAACCTATAATAATAAATTTGAGGAAATAGTTAAGATAGCAAAAGCGTATTTAAGAGACTAAACTTTGTGACATTTGATGCTATAAGCTGGGACCGTGAAACGCGGAGTAAGGGTAATAGAAGTAAGATAAAATGGAAACCTGTAGATCCTTTATTTTAGAGGATTTACAGGTTTATTTGGGTTATTTGTTGGAAATTTATGAGATTTAAAGTAGAATTAACCACGACTTAACAGTGATTTAAACTTAAAGGAGTACCTTTTTTATTAGGGACAAATTATTTATTGAGGTGGTAATACTATATGAGAATTAATAAAAATGTTAAATTTATTCTTCCAATTGCTGTAGCTACGGTTATGGCTACATCAGCTTGTATACCTTTCATAACAAATGTTAATGCTGAGATTACAGGTAGCTCAGGAATTCAAGGTTTTTCATTACCTAAGGTGACAGGAGCATACAACATTAATGCAGGTGTTGGTTCAGATCCAAAAGAACTTGATTTTGCTTGGTTTACACAAGCTTCTGGAAAAGCACAAATAAAGATTGCACGTACAGCTGATATGAAGGGTACAGACTTTCCTTCATCTGCAACTATTCAAGATGCAGACCAGATGGCTGTAAAAGCAACACAATCCATTGATCAAAAGTATACAGTTCTTGCTGATATTAAAGGAGTAGGTAATCCTGCTAATGAGGGGGATAATGTCTATAATGGGAAAAAGGCATTAAATGCTCCAACTGGTGAATATTCAAACAAAGCTAAAGTAAAAGACTTAGACTCAGACACACAATATTCCTACTCTGTAAGTGATGGACAAGGAAATTGGAGTCCAATTTATACTATTAATACATTGCCAGCAGATAAAGTAACCTTTGCTGCTTTTGGTGATCCACAAATTGGTGCCTTTGATAATTCAAAGGGTACTGCTAAATCAAATGCTACAGGTGGTCATAAGAATTTAAGCGATGACAAAACAGCATGGAAAAATATGCTTAAACTAGTGACTCAAAATAAAGATTTAAACTTCCTTTTTACAATGGGAGATCAAATTAATGACTACAATTACTTGATTCAACCTTCAAATGCATCGGATGGACAATGGTATCAATATAGAGACTTTTTCAATCCTGATGATTCAGTAAATTATATGCAAAGTATGCCTTTAGCTGCTTTCTCAGGTAATCACGATCATCAAATGGGTGAATATTATGGGTACCACTATAATCAACCAAATTTAGGTAAGCTTGGTGCTACTCAATATGGAAATGATGGTGACTATTGGTTTACAGCAGGCCCAGTACTTTTCATGGTATTGAATGCAAATAATTATGGTACCGCTGATCATGATCAATTTATAGCTGAAGCTATTAAGGTTAACCCTAATGCAAAATGGAAAGTGGCTTCATGGCATCAATCAGCGTATAGTGAAGCTAATCACAATACTAAAAATGAAATTGATGATCCAGTTTTAACAATACGTAATACTTGGACAAAAATGATGGATAAATATAAGATCGATGTTGTATTACAAGGACACGATCATTATTATACTCGTACTGCACAAATGTTAAATGGAAATGTTGTTGATCCTAGTACTGGAGCTCCTGAAACTTTGAAGAATAATGGAAGCGCTCAAGCACCAGGTACTTCAAATCCAAATGCTACTTATGCAACAAAAGAATATCCAAACAGTGTAACTAATCCTAAAGGAACAGTTTACTTTACTCTTGATACAGGTACAGGAAGTAAATATTATGATGTAAACAAAGGTAATAATGATTCAATTGGCGGAAGTGCTGATCACTCCTTTAGTGTTGTTGGATGGCAAGGATATGTTCCATCTTACTCTGATATAAGTTTTACAAATGATACTTTCACAATTAAAACATATGCAACAAGTGATTTTACAGTTGAAAATCAAACACTAATTGACAGCTACACAATTACAAAGAAATAAGGATATTTTAGTGAAGCACAAGCAGTCAAGTTTATATTCTATAGACTAGGCTGCTTGTTACATAAAATTAAGCTGCATTTTATAAGAGCAGTATATTAAGTAGGAGAAGCAAAATGAAGGTAAATTTAAATTGGAATTCATCTATAAAAATATGTGGTAAAATTATTGGACCTATTGCCGTTTTATTAATTTATATCGTAATGGCTGTGAGTTTTAGTTCACATACGCCGATTTATAATCCATATAGCTCAGGGGCTGGAGGAGAATTGCATTACGAAAAAGGTAAGGTTGTTTCAATCGATGAGCAGGTAATAAACCCTTCAGGTTTCTCCGAACTATATATTGGGAGACAAATTGTTAATGTGCTTATAGAAAGTGGACAATATGAAGGGCAGACTTTTCAAGTTAATAATGCTCTTAATTATGATACTAACTTTGTGCTTCATAAGGGGCAGGATATTGTAGTATCTATTAATACTTCTACTGGAGATAAATCACTGGTAAATGTTTATATGTTTGCTCCATCTAGAGTTGTTCCTTTACTTGTGCTTATAGGTATTTTTATTGGAGTAATGTGTTTAGTAGGAGGCTGGCGTGGTTTTCATTCTATACTAGGGATTGTATTTACTTTGACCACAGTTTTATTCATATTTATTCCACTACTTTTCCATGGAGTATCTGTGGTTTTTGCAACTATTTTACTTGTTATAATAACTTCCTGCGTGACCCTATTTTTAGTTGGAGGTTTTGACCGAAAAAGTATATCTGCCATATTAGGAACCGTAGCAGGTGTAATTGTATCAGTTATCATTATGCTTATTTTCAGTAAGCTTTTAGGCATATCTGGCTATACTTCTACAGATGCAGATGCAATGCTTAATATTGCAAGTCAAACTAAACTTCAAGTGAAGGATCTTCTGTTCACAGGAATTATAATTGCTTCACTGGGAGCTGTAATGGATATTGCTATTTCCATTGCTACCTCTATAAATGAGCTTAAGAAGCAAAAGGAAGATGCTACGTTTAAAGAATTATTTAGCTCAGGAATGAATATTGGGCGAGACATGATGGGAACTATGAGTAATACGCTTATTTTAGCATTTTTAGGGGAATCTATTTTCTCTTTCATTTTGATGTATTCTTATCAAGTACAGTTTAGGCAATTGTTTAATTCTAATAGTATTGCAATTGATATTCTTAATGCTATTTGTGGAAGTTTAGCAGTTGTTTTAACAGTGCCAATTGTAGCTGCTATTGCAGCAAAGCTACTTCAAGGAAGTCAAAGTTCTTATAAAGCGCAAGATGGAGAATTAGCAGAAAATAAGGAAATGACAAGTACTTTGAAAAATGGGTATGCTTTAGAAATGAGCAGAAAGTAATTTAAAAAGTGTTTATTAAAGAATTATATATTGTAAAAAAAGCTGAGAACTATGGGGGTGATAGTATTCAGCTTTTTTTGTTGGGGACTGTCACTTGGAAGTTGCTGGAGACTTGTGGTTTGCTAGAGAGGTGATAACTTTACTATTCATGTTTTTGTTTATGTTTAAAAAAAGCTAAATATGGTAGAATAAAATATATGATGGAATGAGGAAGTGAATTGATATATGAGAAAAAAGTTTAATGTAACGGGAACTTGTATACCTAACAAACATTACATGGTAAATACTTCGAATAAAATGAAAAAAATAATAAGGTTAATTGAAGATGAAGAATATTTTATTATAAATAGACCAAGACAGTACGGAAAGACTACAACATTGTACCTACTTGAAAAACTTTTGAATGAGGATAGTGAATATTTAGTTATATCTATAAGTTTTGAAGGTATTGGAGATTTAATTTTTGAAGAAGAAAAAAGGTTCTCAAAAGGCTTTTTAAATTTGATTGAAAGAACTCTTTTCATGGGTAATGAAGAAATATCAGAATTTGTAAAAAATGAAAAAAATGATGTAGAAACTATGGATGATTTATCGCACTTTTTAACAAAGTTTATATTAAAGTGTAATAGGAAAGTAATTTTAATGATAGATGAAGTTGATAAAAGTAGCAATAATCAATTGTTTTTGAGTTTTTTAGGAATGCTTAGAAATAAGTACTTATTAAGAAACACTGGTAAAGATTATACCTTTTATAGTGTAATACTTGCAGGAGTCCATGATGTGAAAAGTTTAAAACTGAAAATAAGACCAGAGGAAGAAAGTAAATACAATAGTCCATGGAATATAGCTTCTGATTTTAATGTAGATATGAGCTTTTCAGAAGAAGAAATAGGTACAATGCTTGATGATTACACTGAAAATAAAGGTGTAGTTTTAGATAAAGCTTACTTTGCAGAAAGGCTTTATTTTTATACTTCTGGATATCCATTTTTAGTTAGTAAGCTTTGCAAAATTATAGATGAAAAGATAATGGCAGAAGAGGAATTGAAATGGGAAAAAGATTATATGGAGCTGGCAGTTAAAGAAATCTTAAAAGAGAGCAATACTAATTTTGATAGTCTTATTAAGAATATAGAAAATAATAATGATTTAAAAGTATTAGTTAAAAGAATAATTTTAGACGGTACAGATATTACTTATAATCAAGATAATTTAATTATTAATATGGCAATAATGTACGGTATATTCAAAAATAATAATGGAAAAGTTAACATTCATAATAGAATATATGAGCAAAGAATATATAATTATATGAGCTCATTAATAGAAACTTCAACAGAGGTAGGAGCTTATAATCAAAGTGCAAAATTCATAAAAGTAAATGGAGATTTAGATATAGAAAAAATACTTGTAAAGTTTCAGGAATTTTTAAAACATGAGTATTCAGAAAAGCGAGAAGAGTTTCTAGAGGCAGATGGAAGATTGGTTTTTCTAGCGTTTATAAGTCCTGTCATAAATGGAACTGGGTTCGCATTTAAAGAAGTGCAGGGTGGGGAAGAAAAGCGCTTTGATATAGTTATAACTTATAACAAGAAGATGTATATTTTGGAGTTGAAGAAGTGGAATGGAGAAGAATATCATAAAAAGGGTATGCTTCAATTAGCTGAATATCTTGAGCAGTATAGTTTAGAAGAAGGGTATCTCTTAATATTTGATTTCAGAAAACTTAAGGGTGAAGCAGGAAATGTGGCAAGGAGTACTGTGACTTTTGAGGGGAAAAAGAAAGAGATAGTCGAAGTTTATTGTTAAGGTTCTACTAAAAATTTAGGAGGATAGTAAGAAATTAATAATATAATTTACCAGACAAAAAAAGTTTTTTAAGACATATAGGGTTAGAGGTAGCAATGGATTAGGGAGCTATTTTCTATAAATGAAATTATGTAATGGTCGCTTGGTAAATTTTTTGTAAATGCGTTATACTGACGGGGATATGAGATTTATTTTGATATGGAAATGAGCTTTTTTCTTTGGATTAACATTAACATGGGATGTATTTAAATGTTGTATTATTATTAGCTTTGAATAACATTAAAGCGATTGACATTAACATGAGATGTATTAAGTTTATATATAAAAATTAAAGTAAAAATAGTAGAATTGTAACCAAGGTTATTATTTCTTATTTAAACTTAAAGTTTATCCCAGGCATAAAGAAAGATAAATTCTATTAATGTAAGTAAAACTGAGGCCTTAAGAAGAATTTTATGAATATTAGCTAAAATTCATAAAACGGTTGGTAAATTTTTGCGTGAAAGTTGATTCTAAGAGGGATGAATGGTATTATTTATTTTAAGGAATGGCTATTTTGCTATGGATTAACTTCAACATGAGATGTATTTAAATACCAGTTTGACTTTATAGCCTTCTGTATATTGCTTGTGATTAACTTTAACATTAGATGTATTTAAATAGAATAAGGTCCATAGCTTCTACAACTTCAATTTCTGATTAACTTCAACATGAGATGTATTTAAATAAAATTGCACTTTTCGCTTTCATATCGTCAAAACGTGATTAACTTTAACATGAGATGTATTTAAATATAATAAAGTACAGCAAAAAAAATAGAATGCCTGTAACCAAGCATTCTATTTCTTGCTTTTGAATTAATTTTTATTAGAATTGAAAATAGAATCTGAATGTTATATAATAATAACAATAAATTTTAGGAGGAAATATTATGAAAGCATTTAATATGAAAATAGTAAATTTCATACATCATCACTAGCAAGACTTAGTCTGTTAAAAAGCAGATGCAAGTCTATAATTCGTAGGCTTGTATCTGCTGGTGATAATGAATTAGATGTTAGTAGTAATTTGTTAAACCATGTAGGATATATGCCTGCATGGTTTTTTGCATATGTAATGTTTAAAGATTAAAGGAAATATGAGGAGGAGAATGAACTATGAAAAATAATAAAGTACAACCAAGTATATTACCAGGCTTTATGGAGCTATTACCAAAGGAACAGCAAATATTTAGAGATATGGTGAGAAAGATAACTAATGTATATGAGCAAAATGGATTTTTAGAAATGGACACCCCAATTATTGAAAAATCTGAGGTGCTACTTGCAAAAAGTGCAGGTGAAACTGAAAAGCAAGTATATAGATTTAATAGGGGAAGTAATGATCTATCTTTGAGATTTGATTTAACTGTACCATTTGCTAGATTTTCAGCTCAATATTTCAATGAATTAACCTTTCCCTTTAAAAGATATCAAATTGGCAAAGTATATAGGGGAGAGAGAAATCAAAGAGGAAGATACAGAGAGTTTTATCAATGTGATATAGATATTATAGGAAATAATAAGCTTAGTGTTAATAATGATGCATTGGTAATTAGTATGGTATCTAAGGGGTTTAAGGCTATTGGTTTAAAAGACTATAAATTTCAAATAAGCAATAGAAAAATACTATCAGCTATCTTGAAAGATTTAGAAATTATAAATGCAATTGAAGTTATGGGGTTAATTGATAAGTACGACAAAATAGGAAAAGAAGAGTTCTTAAATTCACTGGTTGAACTAGTAGGGCAAGAAAAAGCTGATGTTATTAATAAGGCCATTAATATAAATGGAAGTAATGAAGAAATAATGAAACAATTAAGAGAATTAGCTATGAATTCAGAGGAGTTTGAAAAGGGACTTGAGGAACTTTCTGTAGTTAGAAATATGTTAAAGATTTTTGGAGTAGAGGAGGATGAGTATGTAATAAATATAAAAATTATAAGAGGCCTTGATTACTATACAGGAACGGTATTTGAAACTTTTTTAACAGGAAATGAAGGATATGGTTCAATATGTTCTGGTGGAAGATATGATAATTTAGCTCAAAATTATACAGATAATATTTTACCAGGTGTAGGAATATCTATTGGACTTACAAGGTTATTTTTTGTACTAAAAGAAATAGGCTTTTTAAAGGATTATAAGGTAGAAAAATCAATAGAATATTTAATCATACCAATTGGGGATACGCTAGAATATTGTGCAGAGGTTTATAATGGATTATTAAGGAAGGGGAAATATGCTGAAATATATCTTGAGGATGATAAATTAAAGAAAAAACTTAACTATGCTAATAAGTTAGGAATACCAAATGTAATACTAATTGGTGAAGATGAGGTTTTAAATAAACAAGTGAAAATTAAAGATATGGTTAGTGGAGAGGAAACAATAGTTGGCGCTGAGGATTGATTTTAGGTAAATTTTTAATAACATATTTGAATATTATTATGGTTGCTACATAAAATAAAGCTGAAAGGTGGATTGATAATGAAAAAATTTACTATTTTATTCTTAATATTATTATGTTTATCATTTAATATAATGACTATTTCCCCTCTAGCTCAAACTAGTGGCATTAAAGAAGGCTTATATACAGTATCTGATTTAAAACTTGCACCCAATAGTACTTATGTGATACAAAATCAATCCTCTGCTGATAGTGTCTTTGTACTTGTCTTTAATGAAAATAATGTTGTACAACAATCTTTACGATTGGAGACTAAATCACCAAAATTTAATTTATTTCCTCTTAAATCAGAGTATAAAATACTGATAATTGGTAATGGAGACATATCTATCTCTGAAACATAATTTTAGAGAATGTATTTTATATTTTAATACGATATTTTCCTTTGTAAATATAATTAAAATATTTATCACACACACTAAAGCGGAAGGTGGAAATTATAGTGAAGAATTTTTTTATTTCATTGCTAATTTTATTATTCTTATCATTTAATATTACTTTAATACCTTTAGCTATAGGCAATATCTTTAAGGAAGGCTTATATACACCATCGGATCTTAATTTACCATCAAAACCTAGTTATAATATTCAAAATATTTCTAGTACTGATAATGTCTATGTACTTGTTTTTGATAAAACACATTCTTTATATCAATCTATACGAATGGAACCTAATTCTCCAAAGTATGTGGTATCTTTTGACCCCGACTTCAGAATAGCAGTAATTGGTAAAGGAGAAGTATTTTTCTCTTAAAAGACACTTTTTGAGTGTCTTTTTTATTTTTTCCTTTACCCTAAATTCTGCGAGATATCTATAGAATATACATTCCACATGCGAATCATAAGGACACATTAAAATTAAAGTTTATATAAACATATGTTAAGTTTATACTTATACTTATGTCATTGATTTTCAATCGTATTACTTTTATCTAATCCATTATCTACAAGAATCGCATACAACGTACCATCTGCTTTCATCTCATTAATTTTTTCATTTAGATTATTTAATAATGTGATATCGCTTTTTTTAACTGCTATTCCTACAAGTCCATGTATTTCAGGAGTATAATCACTTAATATCTTTAAATAGAAGCTATTGTTTTTTAAAGAATATTCTACCAAAGCTGAATCAGATACACCTGCATCAATTTCCCCATTATTTATAGCATTCAATAAATTAGTATTATCTTCGAAAAACAGCACATTTTTTACTAAGTTATTTTTCTTCCAATCTTGTATTAAATCCGCAAATTTCGTACCTCTTATAGTTCCAACCACTGCATTTTTCAAATCATCCTTAAAATTAATTTTTGAAGCCTTTGGAACAATAACAACTTCTGATTCCTTATATAGCGGCTGAGTAAATGATACTATCTCTTCACGCTCAGGAGTTATATATATTCCATCTGCTGCCAGATCTATACTATCATCAGTATTTAGTTGGTTTAATAGATCTGCAAATTTTATTTTCTTTTCTTCAATTTTATTAATTCCAAGTCGCTTTGCAATTTCAGCTATGATATCAGCATCAATTCCACTTAGCTTATTTGTTTCAGGATTTATATAAGCAAAAGGCGGGGCATCTGCTGAAACAAAAGTTAGTGTCCCTTTTTCTTTTATTGTTTGTAATCTATCCTTTACTGATGCAATATTGGTTGTTGTAATTTTACTACTATTCGTATCACATCCAATTATTGCAATAAGACCTATAATAACAATTAAAGTGAATATTTTTTTCATAAGTAAAAATCTCCTTAAAACGTGAACTATTTTTTATAGTTATTGTTTGAAATTGAAATATGACTTATTCATGTTTTAAAGAATTTCAAATTTAAAAAAGAATAGTTTTATTGTTGGCTACATATAATCTACGATTTATTTTTGCTACGTCAAATCTACATGTTATACAGAGATTAATTTTAATATAAGATGTATTAAGTTTAGATATAGTAGAGAGCAGTAAACAAACAGTATACCTGTAACCAAAGACATTATTTCTTACTCTTGCATGAATTTTATTTCACTAGCTACATTATATCTGGCATTGGATAGAATATAAATTAATAAGTTTTTTATTAGTTTATAATTCAATATTTCTAAATTTTATCCCAGGCATAAAGCAAGATAAATTCCATTAAAGTAAGTAAAAATAAGGACTTAAGAAGAATTTTTTGAATGTTAGCTAAAATTCATAAAACGGCTGGTAAATTTTTGTGTGGAAGTTGATTCTAAGAGGGATGAATGGTATTATTGATTTTAAGGAATGGCTATTTTGCTATGGATTAACTTCAACATGAGATGTATTTAAATCCGATCCAATGAATAAGATGCAAATCTATATTAAGATTAACTTCAACATTAGATGTATGTAAATCTAACTAGTTAGTACAAGTTATTCTAGTATTACGCAAAAATCACACTATTCATTTTTTAGTTGAATAATGTGATTCTTAAATCAGTTATTAAATTTTATATAATCTATAAATTCAAAGTTCTTGCTGATTCATAGAGCAAGCTGAAATTTCTGTAATTATTCCCTGATGAATTTTACATCTGAAGAAGGAACCTCTACAGTATCAGAAACATATCGCTCAACCTTCATGTGCAGATCATACTTGTTTCTTAAATGTGCAATAGTTGTCATCATTGGTGAAGCATGATGGGCGTCAATTGCATTCTGATCTCTCCAACTATCGATAAGTAAAACTGTTTCAGGATCATTCATCGGAAAGAAATATTCATATTTTTCATTTCCATCTTCGTTACGGATGGCGGCAGCAGTACCGCTGTTTTCCATTTCTTCTGCAAATTTTCTGGCATTTCCGTTTATTCCTGAATAGTATAAATTTACAGTGATACTCACTATATTCACTCCTTCTTCAAGTTATAATGTATATAATAAATTATAACATATTTATAAAATATCCCATTATTCAGTTTTCAAAGAACATATTTTTTATTTATTACATCAAACTGCTAATTTAAGCATATTTTTACCAATATAAGGTTTAGGCACTTCCATTTGAAAAAGCCACAGTGCATTTATACAGCACATAGCTTAAAGTCAGCTGATCATGTGATTTGAGGTAATGAATATATTTTGATTGTTATTTTCAAGGTAAGAAATAAGTTTAACTGAACACTTTATCAATAGTAGAATAAGTGTACATTTGTATATGTAGGTGATATAATATTTATATAGTGAATATTATAATATTTTGTAATATAGTGTCATGGAAAGTTGGAAACGATGATGAGTTCTTTTATTTGGGCACCTTAAGAATTCGGAGTTAGTGGTGCAACCTGCCAACAATTAAGTTATTAATTGTTGGCGGGTTTTTTTATTGAAATTTTAAGTATAAGGATAGGAGATTAAAAAATGAGATGGCTTAATAATTTAAAGGTAGGTAAGAAATTAACATTACTTATAATATGCTCTTTAATAGGGTTATTTGCAGTAGGTATAACTGGATATTACTTTTTACTATCATCTAGTAAAAGTATTGATTCTATGTATAATGAAAGGTTATTATCCAGTGAATGGCTGAGCGAATCTAGAGTTCATGCAAGAGCTATTACAGCTGATATCTATAGACTTATGGTAACAACGGATAATGCAGAAAATGAGAGTTTAATTAAAGATATTGATAATCGTGCTGAACAATTTAATAATTATATGAATCAGTATAAAAATTTAAAGTTGGATTCATTTGAAACAAGTAAGATAAAGGAAATAGAAGATAAATTATCAAAGTATAGAGAAGGTAGGAAAGTTGTTATTAGTTTAGCTAAAGAAAATAAAAATCAAGAAGCGTATGAGTATTATGAAAAAAATGTTGATATATATGTACAAGCTTTCATGAATAGTTTGGTTGAACTTGGTGATCATAATAGACAAATTGCTGAAGAAATAAATAATGCAGATAAATTAAATTTTAAGATTGCAGTAGGAACGTTTTTAATTATAGTTATCACAGCATCAATTTTGATAATTGTATTAGGAGTACTTATAACAAAACGTATTACTAAGAGATTAAATGATTTTGTAATATTTATAGGTGCTTTATCCCAAGGTGATTTTTCATTAAAGATAAAACCAGAGAATCTTAAAGATAAAAGTGAGTTTGGTACAGTATCCAATGCTTTAGATAAGATGACAAATAATATCAGAGAATTAGTTAAGCAATTAGGAGATACATCAAAACAATTAGTATCATCTTCAGAAGAATTAACTGCAAGTGCTGAACAATCAGCAGATGCATCAAATCTTGTTGCTACTGCTGTAACTACTATGGCGAATGGTGCGGATGATCAACTTGCATTTGCTAATAGTACTACTAAAGTAGTTGAAAATATATCTGATAAAATAAATGTAGTATCTGAAAATACAAAATCAGTTTCAACATTAACGGATAATGCTCAAACTTCTGCAAATGCTGGTGAAGAAGCAGTAGAAAAAGCTATTAATCAAATGGAAATAATAGAGAGAAAGACTAATGAAACGTCAACAATTATTAGTGAGCTTGAAGAAAAGTCAGCGAAGATTGGACAAATTATTGATACAATTGAAGGTATCTCAGAACAAACCAACCTACTTGCGTTAAATGCAGCTATAGAATCTGCAAGAGCAGGGGAAGCGGGGAAAGGTTTCAGCGTAGTAGCAGATGAAATTAGAAAATTAGCAGAACAGTCACAAGAAGCCACTAAAGAAATAGCTAAAATTATTAACGATGTTCAAAGCAAAACTAACAGTGCAGTTTCAGTTATGAATGAAAGCTCAAAAGAGGTTGATACAGGAGCAATGGTTGTAAATGTTGCAGGTACAAGTTTCCGTGAAATACTTCAAATGATAAGTGCAATATCTGAACAAATTCACCAAATATCAAAGTCCATCAATGAAATAAGTGTTGGGACTAAAGCATCAGTTACTTCAGTAAATAATATCCAAAACATAAGTATGAAGATAGCAGATGAAACACAAACAATATCAGCAGCAGCAGAAGAACAATTAGCATCTGTTGAGGAAATAGCTTCATCTAGTAAAATTTTATCTCAAATGTCTGAAGATTTAGGAAGTATTATAACTAAATTTAAAATATAATTTATGGTAGCTTGTTTATAATTATTTAGAAATTTAAATTATAAAGTCAAGTGAGGATGTTGTAGAAAACAACATTATTAAAAAATTGAATAGTAAAAATAGAAATTGTTTTAGAAGTCTAGTAGTAATGAATTTGAATTGATTACTACTAGATTTTTTTAATTTAATTTTATTTTAACTAGTATTTTCGTGCCATTTTGATTAATTTAAATATTAGAAGAAGGATTATATCATATTCCACATATAAATGAGCTACATAATAATATGAGGAGTATATATAATGTGTGTGATATTTTGTAAAATATGTTAAGATAAGTGTTGTATAAAATTACAATCTAATGAATAATAGTAATTAAGTGTTAACTAAAGATACTTAATATTTTATGTAGGAGGTTATAGAATGAGTTGTAAAATGTGTGAAAAGCAAAAAAATATTAAAGATGACCCATATTTTATTATGGAACTTGAAACAGGATATGTAATTTTAGGATGGTTCCAGAGGTTCAAGGGTTATACGGTTTTCAATTGTAAAGAGCATGGTCCTGAATTACACAATTTAGAGCATTCTTTTAAAATAAAACATCTTGAAGAAATGTCTATAGTAGCAGAAGCAGTTTCTAATATATTTAAGCCTGATAAGATGAATTATGAACTACTTGGAAATGGATGTTCTCATATTCATTGGCATTTATATCCGAGGGTGAAAGGTGATACTCCTATAGTTAGCTCGGTATATCAATTGTCAAATGAGGAATTGTTTGATGAATCTACAAGACCGAATGAGGAGCAGAGAGAAGAAATGAAAGAAAAGATTAAAAATGAAATTGTACGTCTACTTTCAAGATAAGTATTAATCTACTTATATACATCATACTTAAAATAGTAATAGTGAAAACTATTATAAATGGAATCATACCTATCCCTCCAAGAATCATAATTGTATTAATTATAACACTTATTCAATTTTCAAAGAACATTTTTTAGTGGTTTTATAATTCAATATTTCTAAATTTCATCCCAGCCATAAAACAAGAAAAATTTCATGAAAGTCGGTGAAAATAAGGCATAAAGAAGAACTTTTTGAGTGGTAGCTAAAATTCATAAAACAGCTGGTAAATTTCTATGAAAAAGTTGATTCTAAGCGGAATGGATGGTATTATTGATTTTAAGGAATGGCTATTTTGCTATGGATTAACTTTAACATGAGATGTATTTAAATGAGGAATGATGACAGGCAATGAAGTAAGAGACTGGAGATTAACTTTAACATGAGATGTATTTAAATTAGAGTACAGGATGTGTTGTTTGCATTTTTTGAAAGATTAACTTCAACATTAGATGTATTTAAATCCCAATAGTTAGTACGTCCTATTATTTTGTAATAAAAAATATCACGATATTCATATATTATTCTGAATATTGTGATATTAAAAATTGTTGTTTACAATTTAGTAACTTATTTAATTTATAGTTAATATTCATTCAAATAAGTCTGTAATAGATCTGCTAACTTTCCGATATGTATTCCATCGACAAATGAATGATGTGCTTGTATGGAAAATGGAAGCATCATTTTTCCATCTTTCTCGGAATATTTTCCCCAATCAAATAATGGTGTGGCATTATCCTTTTTACCAGAATTAGTATGTGAAATATGTGTATAAGATATCCATGGTAAAGGTGAAAATTGAAATATATCATTACCTAATGGACCTGTAAAGTACTCCTTTTGGTTTGAAGCTGCCTTAGTGGCCTCAATTACATATTCCTCCAATGTATCTTTCTTCAACATTAACAACTTTAAATAACTCTGTTTCCTTATTCAAATAGGTAAATGCAGTATCTATTCGGTTAAATAGTACAATTTTTTCGTCTACAAAACGATATCTAAATTCTTCAATAGTATTTGCACATTTTGAAACAACATAGATAAGAGACATAGTAAAGGAAAGCTTCTTTTCTTTTGTCTTTTTTAGAAAATTGGTAATATCTAATTCAAAAGTTACGCAAAATGCTGGCTCAATACTATTTCTAAATATCTGACAATGCAATGCTCGCTTCCAATTTTTTTCGTCAATCTCTTTATAAGTATTTGACATACGTTATACCTTCTCTCTTCAAAATATTATTTACTAAATTATAACATATTTACACTACACATTATTCGACCTTCAAATCAACGATGGTATTTAGGATAAATTGTCCAAGTGATATTATACAAATAAGTGATACTTTAAGTCAGGAAGATATCACCTCAATTATCCATTTCTTTTACTTTAACTTGATTATGAATCATTTAATTCTTTAATGGAAAATATAAATAAGAATCATTTTATTTATAGTGTTTACTGTTAATTAATAAAATTTATATCAAGTTAAAGAAAGGGAGATATAAAAGTTTATGAGTATAATATTTAAAATCTATAAGAGGGATATGAAAAAAATAATAACCAATACTCCTCTCATGATTATAATAGTGGGATTACTTTTGGTTCCAGCCTTATATGCTTGGATTAATATAATAGCTTCTTGGGACCCCTATGGTAATACCAAAGGTCTGTTAGTGGCAGCTGTAAACAATGATAAAGGTGCTGAAATTAAAAATATGGAAATTAATGTAGGTAAGGAAGTAATAGATAAATTAAAAGATAATCAAAGCATTGGCTGGACATTTGTTGAACAAAATGAAGCAGAAAATGGAGTGAGATATGGTAAATATTATGCAAGTATAACCATACCAGAAGATTTTTCAAGCAGCCTTCTTTCTGTTGCAGCAAATGGTGAACCTAATAGAGCTAAACTAATTTATTCTGTTAACGAAAAAATTAATGCCATTGCGCCAAAGATTACAAAAAGCGGACTAACCAGCTTACAAAGTGAAATAACCAAGTCTGTTACTGAAGAGGTAAGTAACACAATACTTAACTATATGAATGCCTATGGTACTGAGTTAGAGCAGATTAAACCTCAGTTGGAGAATTTTATAAATGTGGTAAGTGATATAGATACTAATCTTCCCCAAATTGGAGAAAGCATAAACAATGCTTATAATGGGGCTGTAAATATGAATAATTTTATAAAAAATATTCAAGGAAATATATACAATATAACAAATTTTCTAGATAATGCTCAAAATGTTATTAAAGCTAGTAATGATTTTTTTACTAAATTCAATAGTGCCATAAAAAATATCTCTCCATATATCAAATCTGATTTAGCAGGGATAAAAGCTAATGTAAATGGAGCAAAAGACAACCTTAACAGCTTTAAGAATTCTGTAGATACAGATGCTAAAGGAGCGCAGGAGGCTTTAAAGGCAGCTGATGCTAATGTGGAAAACGCAATATCTGTTATTAATAATGATATAAATATACTTCAATCTATAAATGATATTTTACATAGTGATTTACTTTCAAGTTTCATAAACAAAATGCAGAATATTAGAGATCAACTAGTACAAAATAAATTAAATATAGATAATCTTATAAAGACTCTAAGTAACGGTAGTAAAAATTTTTCTGATGCAGTAGCTTCTGTAATACAAAATATAGATAAAATATCTCAGTTTATGGATGATTCAATAGGGAATTTTGATAACACAATTTCTCCACAAATTAGTAGGTTAGTAAATAATACTACAGACATGGCAAATAATTCGTTAGGGCTTTTAGAAAGTGAAAAAAATACTATGCCTTTAATAAATAATTTACTAAAAGATGCTGACATTGGGACTGCTTTAGGAGAAGAACATATTAAAAGTATTAAAGATAAATTTCCACAGATTGAGGAGAGTATTCATGCTAATACGGAAAAGCTTAAAAATTTGAATGATGATGAAAAATTCAATGAGCTTGCGACTTTTTTGCAGAAGAATACAAAAAACGTAAGCAGCTTTTTAGCAGATCCAATTGAGTTAGTGCAAAATAGAGTATTTCCTATCCCTAATTATGGGTCAGCTATGGCTCCGTTTTACAGCACTCTTGCTATTTGGGTGGGAGGATTTACATTACTTTCTATATTATCGGTGCATGTAGAGCCATTTGAGAAGGTTAAAAATTTAGGAACAACAAAAATGTTTTTTGGGAGATTTTTAACTCTTGCTACACTCTCAGTGCTTCAAACTATTATTATTATTTTAGGAAATCTTTTTTTCATTAAAACTTATACGGTAGATCCAGTAGTGTTGTTAATATTTTCTATATATGTAGGTCTGGTATTTATGATGATTATCTATACACTGGTATCTGTATTTGGAAATGTCGGCAAGGCCTTAGCTTTGATTATAATGGTGCTTCAAGTTTCTGCATCAGGAGGAACCTTTCCAATACAGCTTACACCTAAATTTTTTCAAAATGTAAGTCCAATGCTGCCTTTTGCGTATGCTATAGGAGGAATGAGAGAGGCTGAAGGAGGAATTATTTGGAGTTCATTATATTATAATATAGGAATTTTATCTATATATTTTTTTATTTCAATAATAATTGCTATTTTTCTAAAGGAAAAGGTGAATAAAAAATCTGAAAAGTTCGTTAATAAGATGCGAGAAAGTGGATTGGTTGGAGAATAAATACATGTTTAAATATCATATTATTATATATAAATTTTATAAGAGGTTCTTGCAGAATGTAGGTACCTCCTTCATTTAATTTTCCTAAAGGATATATGGTTAAATTTTAGTTGTTGCATAAATTGATAAAAATAAATTAACGTTGCAGAGATTATTTGCTATAATTTTCATGTGGAGAAGAATTTTGGAGGGAAATAAATAATGATGAGTAAAGTAATCATTAACGTATAGGAGGGGAAAAGGTGAAATCACTACTAAATGTATTTATTCTTTTAGCGCTTATAGTAGCGTTACTGTTGGCTGTTATTGCTATAATACGAGGATATAAAGGAATGAAGATAAGTAAACAATTTGAGACATCTGATAAAAAAATAAAATTTGCTTATTGGCTGCTTTCAGCTATACATATGTGGGTTGGCATTGTAGTAACTTTGTGTTATGTGATTGCAGGAATGTTAATCTTGAATAGATTATAAGGAGGAGATTTGATGGGCATTATACTTTTACCATTTATTGCTGCTATAATTGGAATTATCATTTTTCTTATTTGCTTTATAGGAACATGTCTGATAATTATCGGTGGGACAGGCATGGCAATGAATAAAATATACTTGAAACAGATGAAAACAAATAATGTTTTATTAAAACCTCAATTTAATATTAGCTCAATAATTTTAGGAATTATATTTATAATATTTCCGTTAGGATGTGTTTTATCTGGGGTTATTTATTCATTAGCATAATGTTTATATTATAAGAAGACTTTTTAATACAATATTTAATTAATAAAAATAGCTACACTTTCTTAGAAGAAAGGTGTGGCTATTGTATATTTCATTTAATTAATCTCATCTCTTTTTAGTTATGAGTTTTGAGTTAGTGAGCAAAGTTATTAGTTCTATAACTCCTAACTGCACTAAGCGTTTGTTAAACTAGAAGATTGATTTATAAAGTAATCTCTAGTTTCAGCTTGCAAAACATCTTTAATTGCATCTGCAACAACATATACATTTTCTTGTGCAACATCTTTCTTGATGCCTAAAAAAGTCTTTTTGGTATAAATTCGATAGCTAGCTTTATCTTTTCATTTTTCAACTTCGATACTAAGAGTAACTGAGTCGATAGTTTTAGTAACTGCTATTTGTGTGTATCTCCTTCATTTAATTTTCATAAAGGATATATGGACAAATTTTAATTATTGTATAATTTGATGAAAATATTCTATTAACCCAAAGACTATAATAGCTTGAGGCAGTGGGAGTATAACTATTGAATTCCATTCCATATGCCTTTTAAAAAGTATACATGAGAAACATTATAGATTTATAAACATACTTTAGAAGTATAGAATAATATTAAGCGAGAAGAAGAGATATAGATGATTTATGACAAGCAATTATTTTCAATAGAATCCAATTTAAAAATAAGTTTTGAAGGAAAATTATTAAAGTTTATAAGTCCTATATACCGAGACATTAATCGTTATTTTCTACCCTTGGTAGAATTTATTGGATTAATAGGAGGTGCGTTTAATATCACAGGAAGTAAAATCGATATACTATTTAAAGGGAAATCTCCAATATTTATAAACTATGAGACTGATGATTATAAATTTACTTTAGTTAATAGTGTATTATACTTATCGTTATTTGATATATGCAGTATGTTAAATGCTAAATCTAAATGGGATTATGATAGTAGTTCTATTTTTCTCTATTTGGATAGGAATAAGTATGAGAGTTATACAAGACCTCCTGGAAGAAACGCTTTAATTCGATTTGAAGATGTAACTGCAGGTGATGAGTATTTGGATTCTGACAATCTGGAGAAATTCAGAATAGTTGCAGATTATATGTTTTCAAATGGTGTTCCATTTCATATAGCATGGATACCAAGGTTTGTTGATCCTCCAAACAGCATTGATAATGATATATCTAAAGATTATAGTATGCCTAATTCCAACTTCCTTTTTACAATGGAGTATTTACTGAGTAGAAATGGTGTGATTGGGTTGCATGGCTATACTCATCAGTATCAGAAAGAGGTAAGTGCAGATGGGACTGAGTTTAATGAAGAGCGAAATAATGATGAAAAGAGTATACGAAAAAGGGTAGAAGCAGCTATTAATATGGCAAAAAAATTAGAACTTCCTGTTAAGTTTTTTGAGAGTCCTCATTATGCAGCTACTCAGTTTCAGCAAAGTATATTTGAACAATATTTTGACGTGATTTATGAAGGCTATGTAGGTATATGGGGAAGAAAAATAGTTAAAAGTCCTAGGAATCATAGAACATTATATATTCCAACACCTTTAAGTTATGTAGAAGATAAAGACAGTACGAAAGAAATGCTTGATAGAATAAATCATTTAAGTGAGAATACATTAGCTAGTTTATTTTATCATCCAAATATTGATTTTGAATATATAACTCTTCAAAATGATACTAGTGGATACCCAATAAGCAATTATTCAGAAAATTCTCCGCTTCATCGAATTATAAAAAAGTTATATGATAAAGGGTATAGTTTTGCAAAGATAACGGATTTAGGTTTTAATAATACGAAAAATATATCTATTGAATTAGTTAGATTATATAAATATTTTAAAAATAAAATATTATGAATAGAAAAAATAATAGAGTTATTGGTGCCGTATCTCACATAGTATTTCCTCTTGCAACTTGTGTATTTCTAGTATGGGGCTTTCTTTTCCATGGATGGAGGATATGCTGGATTGTCTACCCTATAACTGGAATTTTGTTCAGTGCTTTTGCTAGAACTTACAGTTTAATGAATGGTGCTAATAAATAGTTTTTTAAATAACAGCTTCAAGGTGAAGAGTAACCTTGAAGCTGTTTGACTTTTATAAATGATAGATGTTTCAAATAATAATGCATTAAGCTATATTAATCAACTACAAAAAGATAAGCTTCTACAGCATTCACAGTTTCTTCTAATAGACGCTTTCGGGAAATTTTATTTTTTGAAAAGACTATTTGATCTACAATGGAATTGATTAATGAAAAAGTAATTGAGGTAGCCGCCTCGATGTCGTGTACCTTGATTTTATCTTTGATTTTTTGAAAATAGCGAAGTACGGCATTTTCAACATGTGTCTGTTGAGTTTCAAGAATTTCTGCAACTTTAGGATTTGAAAAGCTGAGAATTTGTATTTCTTGGTTAAGTGCTTTTGACTCTTCATGATTTTTAATGATGACTTCCATTAATTTCATGAGAAAATCTCTAAAATTATCATTCAAATTTTCCATTTCGCTTAAAAAAGTTTCATGGATAGCCAAGAAAGATTGATGATACCTATCTAATATTTCAAGAAATATAGTTTCTTTGTTAGGAAAATAGAAATAGAGATTTCCTATAGATATATTTGCACAAGTTGCAATTTCATTTGTGGTAGTTTTATAGTAGCCCTTCTGGCAAAATAGTTCCAAGGCAGTATCTAAAATTTTACTTCTAGTAAGTTCACTTCTTTTTTGTCTTGGTGCATGTGTTTCCTGTTCCTGGTTCATATAATCAATCCTCACTTTTTAAGTCTGTGTATATAAATACTATTAAATATTTTAAATGGTAGCAATAGTTTTTTCAATCCAGTTAAATATACGATCGTTAGCGTAAATACGGCATCCTACTTGGCAATGGTATCCTGCACCTTCATTATTGGTGAAAAATAAATAATCTTTTGGACATTCCAATTTATCATAAAGAATTTTTGACTGAGTATTCCAAGCTTTTTTATCACTTTCATTCCCTATAACAAGAACTGGACAGGATATTTTTGAAGTTACACCATCTAAGCAGAAATTTTTATAACTAAGCACATATTCGGCTGGAGTATCAACTCCAAATGTTAAAAAACCATGTCTAAATCTCCAATCAAGAGCTACACTCATTTTCATAAGCATACGAGATATTAGGTTAAAAGTTGTTGCATGTTTATGAATTTTGTTTAATGTAGCCTCACGCTTTTTAGGATTTAAACTAAGGCAGTCATATAAGCCTCCATTTGCAATGCAGGCTGAAATTCTTTTTTCAAAGGCTGCTGCACGAGGTGCAAAATAACCGCCAAGGCTTTCTCCCCATAAAATTATTCGGTCATGGTCTACAGATAAATCTTTAAGAACAAAGTCAACTGCAGGGAAAATAGCTGTTTCATAATTATATCGGAAGGGGATATTACGTCTACGGATACTTTCTCCTTGTCCTGGTCCGTCAAAAGCTAAGCAATTCATACCACGTTTAATTGCAGCAATACCAATAGCATATAATTCTTCCTTAGTGCCGTCATTTCCAGATATGACTATGATAGTTGGAGCAGGTCCTTTGGTGTCTGCATGATAAAAATGACCTGGTAGGCTAATCCATTCGAAGGGGATTTCTACTGGTTCTATATGATAAGGTCCATACTTAATTGCAAGGTTAAAGCACTGTGTGCTTAACGTATTTATTTTATCCATATATTCTTTGTTACTTCCGTAGTTGAGATAAAATTCTGCTGTTCTGTAATAGTTGGAAGCACGAAGAAAAGATTCAGAGGCACTTGTTTCCAAGCCTTCTTTTAAACACTCTTCTCCAAATTTACGAACTCGATCAGCTGTTTTTTCCCATTCGGTACACCAACTGGAGCAGCTTCCATTCTTTATTTTTTGGCTTGTAGCTGTAACTTCAGAGATATCTGCTTGGCCTACAGGTGTAGTTCCAAGAGTACGGAGAGCTTGATAATCAAAATGTTTGTTTTTAAATAAAAATCCCATAGAATTAAACCTTCTTTTTGTAAAATTAGAGCTCTTACTCTAAAAATAATACTTTTGGAATACCTTGTCAATATATTTAGAGTAAATACTCTAAATATATTGATGGAATACTTTACAGTTGATTATGAATTAATGTATATAATTCTATAAGGTATAACATGTTTGATTATTTTGAGAATTTCCTGAATAATTAAAGAGTGGAGAACTTAATTCAAATTCAAAAGTTTCTCTATTAACTAGTCCAATTACTTCATTGCTATCATATAATTTAAGTAAAAAATCAGCCATTTGTTTGCTAGTATGGTAAGTACCAAAAGACTTATCATAATCATATTTTTGTACATTATTGGCTATGTTTCCGAAGTTTGTTTTAGTGGCAGCTGGTGCAAGTACTTTTGCTTGCAGTTTAGCATTGCAGGCTTTTAATTCTCTTGCTAAGCCTTCAGTAAAGGTGCTTACGAAAAATTTGCTAGCACAGTAGGTAACAGCATTTGGAACAATAATATATCCACCACTTGAAGAAATATTTATAAGCTGTGAACCAGTCACATCTTTATAGTCACGCACGAATAGTGAGGATAATATTACTAAAGCATCTATATTCAAGCGAAGCATAGTTTCAATCTTTTCTATATCTTGATCAGCTACGCTTGAATAATTACCAAAACCAGCATTATTAATTAAGGTTTCTATACAATAGGGTTTCAATTCTTCATAAAGTTGATGTACCTTTGATGTTATAGATAAATCAACACATTTAATTATTACATTCAACAATGGATTCTCCTGTAAGATTTCTTCTTTCAATTTTTCTAAATTATCTTTACTGCGAGCAACAATAACTAAATTTTTATTGCGTTTTGCAAAGGCTTTTGCAGTCTCATATCCTATCCCTGAACTTGCACCTGTAATAACTATATATTTTTGTTTTTCCTTCATTTGAATCACTCCCATTTTTATGATATATTGAAATTGTACAATGTGGAGTTAACTCCAGGTCAAGCAATTTTAGAGCTTATCGTTAGAGCTTAAAAGGAGAATCTAAAAATGAATTATTCAATAGGAGAATTTTCAAAACTTACTAATCTAAGTATAGATACCTTACGTTACTATGAAAAAGAAGGTTTAATTACTCCAGAGCGTAAAGAAAATGGAAGGCGTTATTATAGTGAAAAAGATGTAACGTGGATAGCGTTTATAAAAAGATTAAAAGAAACAAGAATGCCTATTAAGGAGATTCAGGAATATGCAAAGCTACGAGCTATTGGGGATAAAACTATGGCTGAAAGAATGGAGATGCTTATAAAACATAGAACTGCCTTAGAGGAAGAAATCATGAGAGCTAATGAAAATCTTCAAAAATTAAATGAAAAAATTGATTTCTATAAATCAGCTATTGATGAAAAATTAATATTATGATAAAATTAGCCTACAATTTTAAACTTGTAAAAGTAAATTAATTATATATTTAAGTTTTCTAGGGTTCCGCAGTTTGTAACTGGCAGGTCCGAGAGAAAACACACAGATAACTGTGGACACGGAAGGATAAAAGCCTGGGAGATATTTAATGATATCTCTAGGGCTTTTTTTATTTTTAAGGAGGAAAAAGTTATGAGTAATTTTAGTTACAAAGATATTTATATGGAAGATGTGAGAAGAGTGTTGGAGGTTAATATACTTCCAGAAAAACATTGTAATTTCGATTGTATATTTTGTCCTATTGGAAGGTCACAAAATAAGGTGGATACACAAAAATCCTTTGATAAAATAGATAGTTCATTGGCTGAATTGGAAAGCAAAATAGAAACTGGAAAAGCAGAATTAATATTTATTAATTCTAAGGGAGAGGCTTTAGTACATGATAAGATTGATGATATTATTGATTTTGTTAAAGCTAAAGGCCTGCAAGTAAGACTGCTTTCTAATGGATATTTATTAAGTAGGGAGGAATATATAGAAATTTCTAATAAATGTGATGAAGTGGTTGGAGAGATAAAAGTAATAACAGAAGAAGATTTTCAAAAAGTTCAAAGACCAATTGAAGGATATACCTTAGCAGAATATATTTCTAATATGGCTTCTTTTAATAAGCAATACAAAGGGAAATTTATATTTGAAATCACTATAATTAAAGGCTACAATGATGATGAAAAATCAATTGAGAAGATAAAAGCTGTAATTAAGGAAATATCTCCTGATGAGATAATTGTTGCAAGAATGGAAGAGGATAGATTTAAGAAAAAACTTGGTATAACTGATGAAAGATATGAGGAAATTTCAAAGGCATTACTAGATGATGTATGGAAGTTTTAAATCATATTGTAAAAGTAATGTTAAAGTAATAAAATAAGATAATTATAAAGATAAATTATAGCATGGGGAGGAAAACATTATGTTAGAATATAGATACGATACACAATTACTAATTGAGGGAGAAAATCTCGATGAGGATAAAATTAATGAATATTTTACAAAGAATTTCAAAGGAGATTGCTTACTTGCTGTAGGAGATGAGGAGTTAATTAAGATTCATTACCATACTAATGAGCCATGGAAGGTATTAGAGTATTGTGCTTCCTTAGGAGAAATCTATGATATTGTAATTGAAGATATGGAACGTCAATCAAAGGGACTTAAAGGTTAATAATTGTATAATAATAGTGGTTTTGAAATTTATTTTTTGGAACTGCTATTTTTTTATAGCTATTGACTTTAACGTAACGTGATAGTGTATTTTATAAATATACTTTAGAAAAGAGGTGAAGAAATGAAAATTAATGAAGTAGCAAAATTAACGGGGATAACTACAAGAACTCTCCATTACTATGATGAAATAGGACTACTTAAACCTAGTCAAATTACAGATGCTGGTTATCGTTTATACGATGAGAATAATCTATCTGAATTACAGCAAATATTATTTTTTAGAGAATTGAATTTTCCACTTAATGAAATCAAAGAAATAATGACTAATTCTGAATATGACAAGACCGAAGCATTAAAAAAGCATAAAGAGTTATTGCTAAAAAAGCGTGAACGTATTGATAGATTGGTAACTCTTGTTGAAAATACAATAAAAGGAGATGGAGAAATGAGTTTTAAAGAATTTGATATGACTGAAATTGAAAGTGCTAAAAAGAAGTATGCAAAAGAAGTTAAGGAACGTTTTGGAAATACTGAGGCTTATACTGAAAGTGAAGAAAAAACAAAAAATTATGGTAAGGAGCAATGGCAGGAAATAGATGCTGAAAGTAAAAAGCTATTAAAAGCTTTTGCTGATAATATGGATAAAACTCCTGATAGTGAAGATGTACAGAAGTTGGTTAAGGAGTGGCAGAATTTCATTACTAAGAGCTTTTATAAATGTACAAATGAGATTTTACAAGGTTTAGGCATGATGTATGTTGAAGATGAAAGGTTTAAGAAAAATATTGATAGTAATGGTGAGGGAACAGCAGAATTTATTTCAAAAGCAATTGAAATTTACTGCTTAAATAACAAGATAAAATAATTACTGACAATTTATGCTATAATTAATTTATCATGGGAATGAAATATAGAAGAAGTATAAGTTAGTTTTTGTGGAGGATTTATGAAATTACTTTTGATAAGACACGGACAAACCGAATGGAATATAAAAGGGAAGATACAGGGAAGTTGCGATATTGAACTTAATGACACTGGCATCAGACAAGCAGAAGAATTGAGTAGTAAGATGTTAGAAAATAAATATAAATTCTCAAAGATTTACTCAAGTAAACAAAAAAGAGCAAGTAAGACAGCAGAAATTTTAAGTAAAACTACTAATATAGAGTATGCAGTAATAGAAGGATTAGAAGAAATGAACCTAGGAGTATGGGAAGGATTATCCTGGGCAGAAGTCAAAGAAAAGTATCCAGCTGAATATGAGAAATGGTACTTAAATCGAAGATACACTAAGACTCCTAAAGGAGAATCCTATGAAGATATGTTACAGCGTGTTTTTGCTACAATAAAGAATATTATTAAGGGAAATTGTGAGGATGTTGTAATTGTAACTCATAGTGCTGTGATAATGAGTATACAATGTTTCTTAACCAACACTCCATTTGATGAAATGACTAAATTTAAAACAGAGAATACTTCAATTACAGAGGTAGATAGTGATTTGTTGCTGCAATTGCTATCTAACATTATTTAGTATATTGTAAGTATTGTGTTCATTAGAAAATAAGGGGATAAGATTATGATAAAAAACTTTTCGAAGAAAATTATTGCTCTAGTAATACTTATTGCAGTAATTATTTGTTATGCAGCTAAAGATGTAATTTTTAATTATTATTATACAAATTTTAGTGAAGCATATGCGGATCCAATAAGTAGCGAAGCAGATTTTAAGTTTGATTCTAAAACAGGAGAAATAATAAAATATATAGGGAAGCAACCTAAAGTAGTTATACCAGATACAATTAATGGCGAAGCAGTGACAGGTATAAGGAAAAATGCATTTGCAGATTGCAGTAATTTAGAAAAGATAACAATTTCTGATAGCATAACGAATATAGGGATCAATGCCTTTGGAAACTGTGTTAATTTAAAGAATATACTTGTGAAATATAATAATAAATATTATACGAGCATTGATGGGGTGCTGTTCAATAAGCTGAAGACTGAAATAATAAAATATCCTGAAGGAAAAAAAGAGACAAACTACACAATTCCTAAAAGTGTTGTAAGTATTGGAGATGGGACATTTATATCCTCTCATAATCTAACTAATATAACTATTCCTAATAGTGTAACAAGTATTGGAGAAAAAGCATTTAATGGTTGTAATGGCTTAGCAAGTATAAATATACCTGATGGTGTGACTAATATAGGTAATAATGCATTTGGGCATTGTAATAAATTGATAAACATAAAAATTCCGAGTGGTGTAACGAATATAAGCAGTAGTGAATTTGCAGATTGTATTAGCTTAGAAAGTGTAACAATTTCTAATAGTGTAGTAAGTATAGGGGATAGTGCGTTTTATGGTTGTATTGGCTTAAAAAGCATTGAAATTCCGGACAGCGTTACAAGTATTGGAAGTGGTGCATTTTATGGCTGCAGTAATCTGGAAAAGGTAACTATTCCAAATGGATTAGTGAGTATAGAAAAATATGCGTTTTATGAATGTGTTAGTTTAGCAGATGTAACAATCCCAAGTAGTGTAACAAGTATAGGGAAAAATGCATTTTTGGGCTGTGTTAATACTATATTTTATTTGGAAAATCAAAAAACTAAAGAATTGCTCCTTCAGCTAGAGGATAATTCAGCTACATATATGGATAGTAGTAAGATAGTAATAAAATAATATAAATATTGCTATATCTTTAATAGTTATTTCTATCGTGACGAATAAGCTCAAGAACTGCTAGAATAATCATTACAGGTATTATAATCCAATACATAAAAGCACAACCCTTCATTATTATTGGTAAAATATAGAATATTTTATATAATTATAACACCTATTCGGAAAAATACAATTTGCTTATCAGTTGTAATGCGTATATCATAACTAGTAAGCAAATTGCATTTGTATTAAAAATCTAATGAGGTGAAAATAAATGTGGATAGTATGGATAATTATAGTTATGGTTTTAATATTTGCAGCGTTTAAAGCATTAAAGACCCATTTTGTGTGCACTAAATGTGGAAAGAATTTCAAAATAGGTATTATGAAATATATATTTACTATACATATATTAGGAAAGCGTCTAGTTAAGTGCCCAGAGTGTGGACATATTGAACTTCTATTGCCTGAATGGGATAAAGAGCAGTAGAAAGAGGAACTTAAAAAAAGAATAAATGAACTTTATAAAGATGACATATAGGTGTCATCTTTTTAGTTATACAATACTTTAAGAAAGGAAGGGTTACAATTTGTTCTTGAATTATAAATCAGAAGAAAAAATTGATGAATGGTATAATTTTAATAAGATGGGTTTTTATAAACGGTAGAACGGGATATCAAATATATTATGTAGGAGATGAGTGAAATTATGGCTTATAAATTAAAAGAAGTAACAATAAGAACTAATAATTCTGAAGAAGGAATGAAAGGGATTGGTGAGCTGTGGGAAGCTATTGTGAGTGGAGAACTTCCACTACTATTTGATAGTCAGCATGAGTTTCAGCAAGGTGTATCGCCAGTTTCGAGATATAGTAGTTATTCTAGTGATGAAAGTGGAGATTATGATCTTACTGTGATGGCTGTAACTGCAGACTTCTTTGAAAAAATTGAGGTGGCAGTAAGCAAAGGTTTGTATAAAAAATATGATGAAGAAGATGAAAATGGAGACATAGGTGCGTGCACAAGAAGAGCTTGGGAAAAAGTATGGCAGCAGCAAAAAGCAGGGGATATAAATAGATCTTTTACAGAGGATTATGAAAGCACAGTTCCTGTTGAATATACTAAAGATGGAAAGGCACATTGTTATTTATACATTGCTATTCAGTAGAACGAAAATAAAATTCTAGCTTGTCACATCATTGCCATAAATATCTTATATTATAAATGTATAAGATATTTAAATATTATTTACCCCTTATTAAATAAATAATAATTAGTAGTGAGAATGATCTATTACCCCTTAGTAGATCATTCTTTTTTTGTTATTTGTTATTATATGAGAGAAAATATTTTTATTTACGTTATATAATATGTAAGAGCTTTTACGAAACTAATTGATTGGAGAAATTTTAATGAGGTGTACCGAAAAAAATTATATTAGTAGATTAAAAAGAGGGAAAGAAGATGCACTAGAATTTATAGTAGATAAATATTTAGGACTAGTTAAATCGGCTGTATATAACGTGTTAGCAAGTATTGATAAGAATGAGCTTATTGAAGAATGTATAAATGATGTTTTTCTTTCAATATGGAACAATTCGGATAAATTTACTGGTGAAGAGGTTGATTTTAAGAAATGGATATTTAAAATAGCAAGATTTAAAGCTATTGATTATTACAGAAGAGAAGTTAAAAATATAGATTTAAGTATAGAAGATAGAGAAATTAGTTCAAATGAATTAGTTGAAGAAGAAATTATTAAGGCAGAGGAGAGAAGTGAACTATTAAATTTAATCAATACTCTTGAGCCTATGGATAGAGATATATTTGTTATGAAGTTTTTTCTAGGAATAAAGTCTGAGGATATTGCTAAGAAGTTAGGACTTACAAGAGCAGCAATAGATAATAGAATTTATAGAGGAAAGAAGAAGCTTGGTGAGAAAATAACCAGATTAAATTTGGAGGTAGTGTAGCATGAAGGACATTTATGAAATATTAAATGAAGTTGATATAGAGGAAGCTGAAATGGAAATGATGAATGTATCTGATATTGAAAAAGTAAAGGTGAAAAAATATTTAAAGAAGTCTATAAATAAAAAGAAAACATGGAAAAGGAAGTGGATGGCTGCAGCGGTTTTAGTTTTTTCTTTAATTAGCGGTACAGGAATCTTTGGAATTGCATATCCATCCTATGCGGCAGAAGTTCCAATAGTTGGAGATATATTTAGGTTTATAGATAATGGGAGAACAGGGGCTTATGATAAATATAAGGAATATTCAGATATAGTAGGAGCTACACAAGAAAGCAATGGTATTAAAGTTACTATAAAAGAAGCGATTTTTGATGGAAGAACTTTGACTTACACTTATGAAATAATAAGTGATAAGGATTTGGGGGATAATCCATTCTTCAACATGAATGGACCAAGAATTAATATAAAAGATTATAGTGGCGGATCAGGAGGCAGTTCTGGAGTAAAGAAAGTTGCTAAGAATACTTATGTAGGCCAAGATACTGTTACCATTAATGAAGAAAGAAAGGCCATAAGCTTTGAACTAAACTTTACGGATATAGGAGATATGAGTTCAGAGAATTCTAAAGAAACAAAAGGAGATTGGAAGTTTAAAATTAATTTGAAAGCATTAAATAGTGTCAATCAATTAATTAATAAGACAACTGAAAAAGATGGGGTTAAATTAAACCTAGAAAGCATTTCTAAAACTCCCGTATCCTTTACTTTAAACTATTCTCAAGAAGTGTCAAAAGAGCTACAGGAAAAATATTTTGTTGTGGATATTCCAATAGAAGAAGTAAAAGATGATTTTGGGAATGTTTATAAAGCAACCAATATTTTAACAAATGAAGGTAGTGAAGGAAGAAATTCTGGAAAATCAATGTCAAGTTTTGGGGTGTTAAATCCTAATGCAACTAAACTAATAATAACTCCTAAAGTGCATTTATCAAATAATGTTCATCAAGAATCGAGTGATGGAGAGGGACATGTAGTTAATACAAGTCCTATTATAGATAAGGAACATCCTATAAGTGGCGGAATTACATTGGACGATATTGTTATTGATCTAGAAAAATAATTATAACTTGTCACATTATTGCCACAAATATCTTATATTATAAGTGTATAAGATATATATACATTATTTACCCCTTATTAAATAAATAATAGTTAGTAGTTAGAATGATCTATTACCCCTAGTAGATCATTCTTTTTTTGTGTGCCCAGCATGGGTACGTACTAATCGGTGAAAGTCCGTAATGGGGGCTGATAGTGCCAACCATTAGCCTAAGACAAGGGTGTCCATCGTGAGATGGAATCTGAAGGAAGTCGGCGGCAAAGCCTTGGTCTGAGGTACACGAATTACATTTGAGGCTCAAAGCTACGGGTAAACTTGCAAAACAAAGTAAAGCCCTATAACTATCCGAAGTAGCTTGAGTAAATGTAGCAGATGGATGAGGTGAAAGTGCGTGTTCTTACCTGGGGAGATCTGATAGATACGTACCATAAGAATTAAATTTCTAGGTCACAACCTATATAGTGATATATAGCTGAACTATCAGAAGTCAGCAGAAGTCATAGTAACTCCGCTAATCGCGATAGTGGATGAAGGACTGAACGTTAGGAGGTTTACAACTTTGGATAAATCAAAGAAATTGCAAAGAAAGCAGAAAACTCAATATAGAGACCAATTGATGGAAGTAGAAGTGGAACTTCAAGGTAAATCAAAGGTGCCGAGTAATTCTAGGGTTTTACCAAATAGAGAAAGCGTAAACGATGGAGCATTTGATACTAGTAGATTACTTGAAGAAGTTCTAGAAAGAAATAATATGCTTTTAGCACTTAAAAGAGTAATTAGCAATAAAGGTAGTCATGGTGTTGATGGAATGAAGACCGATGAACTTCGTGAGCATATCAAGAAACACTGGGAAACAATTAAAGTTAAACTACTAGAAAGTAAATATAATCCGTCACCTGTAAGGAGAAAAGAAATATCTAAACCAGATGGTGGAGTTAGACTTTTGGGAATACCAACTGTACAAGATAGATTAATTCAACAAGCAATTGCTCAAGTATTATCTAAAATATATGAACCTCTATTCTCCGAAAATAGTTTCGGTTTCCGACCTCATAGAGGAGCAAAGGACGCTATAACGAAATCAAAACAGTATATAACTCAAGGAAATAGATGGGTTATAGATATGGATTTAGAGAAATTCTTTGATAAAGTTAATCATGATATTCTCATGAACAAACTTGAAAAGAAGATACAAGACAAAAGGTTATTATCTCTAATAAGAAAATATCTTAAAAGCGGAATTCTCATAAATGGGGTCTCGGTAGCAAGTGAAGAAGGGACACCACAAGGTGGTCCGTTAAGTCCGCTATTAGCTAATATAATGTTAGATGAATTGGATAAAGAACTTGAAAGACGAGGTTACAAATTTTGTAGATATGCAGATGATAATAACATATATGTTAAAAGCAAAAGAGCAGGGTTTAGAGTAATGAAATCTATAACCAATATAATTGAAAATAATTTGAAACTTAAAGTAAACAAGGATAAAAGTGCAGTAGACTTTGTATCAAAACGAAAGTTTTTAGGATTTTCGTTTTACTTCTCGAAAAGCGGAGCAGAAATAAGAATCCATGAGAAATCTATAAAGAAATTCAAGGAAAAGGTCAAATTCTATACTAACAGAAATAAAGGAATTAGTATGGAATACAGGCTACACAAATTAAATCAAATCACAAAAGGATGGATTAATTACTATGGAATTGCTAACGCACGCGGAAAGCTAATTGAACTAGATAAATGGATTAGAAGAAGACTAAGAGCTTGCATATGGAAACAATGGAAGAAGATCAGCACTAAACAAAGAAATCTGGCTAAATTAGGAATCGATAAATACAAAGCATGGGAATATGCAAATACAAGAAAAGGCTATTGGAGAATATACAAAAGCCCAATTTTGAGCAAGTCTTTAAACAATAAATACCTAGAATCTCTAGGATTTATTAGTCTAACACAAACATATCAAATGAGACATTAAATTCTGATGAACCGCCGTATACCGAACGGTACGTACGATGGTGTGAGAGGTCGGAAAACAAAATAATTGTTTTCCTCCTACTCGATTGTTTAAAAAGTTAAAGATAAAAAAAGACTTCAAATAAAGAAGAAGTTTCTTTACTTAAAGCCTTTGTTATTAATCTAACTTTATATGACAGTAACCATTTGGATTCTTCTTAAGGTATTTTTGGTGATATTCTTCAGCAGCATAGAAACCTTTCAAGGGCATTACTTCAGTTACTATATCTTTAGTATAGTTTTTTTGAAGAGACGCTTTGCTTTGCATAATTAAGTCTTTATCATTTTCGTCAATATAATAAATTCCTGTTCTGTATTGGCTGCCTATATCATTTCCTTGTTTATTAAAACTTGTAGGGTCTATTATTTCCCAATATTTATCTAGTAAAGTGGTTAAACTTATTTTAGTTTCATCATAAGTTATATAACAAGCTTCAGCATGGCCAGTGCTTCCGCTACAAACTTCTTCGTATGTAGGATTTGCTGTGGTTCCATTTGCATAACCAACTTTGGTTTCGACTATGCCATCTATTCTAGAAATAAATTCCTCTACACCCCAAAAACATCCGCCTGCTAATACTATTTTTTTCATTTCAAATCACCTCTTTATTAAATTATTATGAGATTTTATAAATAAGATTATTCTTAATTCCAATATAGTATAAAGTCAATACTATTTTCAAGAGCAAAATATATTTTTTTGTTATGTAGAATAATAATGTTTATTTTTGTAGTGTATGTTAATTGAAAGGATAACATTAATAAGCTAACAGGTGGAAGGATAATGTTTCTTTTGTAGAATATTAAATTTTATAGTATAATAATGTTGAAGAGCAAAGTTAGTTCTAAATATGGGAATTAAATATTATTTCCTATTGTGTATATAAATATAGTGATAATGACAACATAAATAAGTATAAGTAATGGATTGTTACTGATAATGCAGGCGATACCTAAGTGATATAGAATAAATATTTTATCTATATTCCTTGGGTATTTTTTATAAAAAAATATAAAATTTAGGAGGAATTATTATGGCAATTAAGTTTCCAGAAGGATTTTTATGGGGAGGAGCTACTGCTGCTAACCAATTTGAAGGTGCATATAATGAAGATGGTAAGGGATTATCAACTCAAGATATAGCTCCAAAAGGATTAATGGGTCCGTTAACAGATGAACCTACAGAAGATAATATGAAGCTTATAGGAATTGATTTTTATCACAGATATAAGGAAGATATCAAATTATTTGCTGAAATGGGCTTCAAGACTTTTAGATTATCAATTGCATGGTCAAGAATATTTCCAAATGGTGATGATAAAGAACCAAATGAAAAGGGATTACAATTCTATGATAACGTATTTGATGAATTAGCTAAGTATGGAATTGAACCTTTAGTTACAATTTCGCATTATGAAACTCCACTTGCTTTGGCTAAGAATTATGATGGATGGGCTAACAGAAAGCTTGTTGGATTTTTTGAAAACTATGTTAGAACAATTTTTACAAGATATAAAGATAAAGTAAAGTATTGGCTTACTTTTAATGAAATTAACTCAGCAATCCATGCGCCTTATATGAGCGCTGGTATATGGACACCAAAAGAAAAATTAAGTAAGCAGGATTTATATCAAGCAATGCATCATGAATTGGTTGCAAGTGCTTTAGCAGTTAAGATAGGACATGAAATAAATCCAGAATTTAAAATTGGATGTATGATTCTTGGAGTACCAAATTATCCATTAACTCCAATGCCAAGTGATGTACTTAAGGCAATGGAGAAGGATAGAGAAAATCTTTTCTTTGCAGATATTCATGCAAGAGGAGAATATCCAAAATATATGAATAGATTCTTTAAAGAAAATAATATAGAAATAAAAATGGAGCCAGAAGATAAAGAAATTTTAAAGCATACAGTTGATTTTATTTCTTTTAGTTATTATGTAAGTTCATGTGCAACAGCAGATCCAGAGAAGAATAAAGCTGGGGAAGGTAATCTTATATTTGGAGTACCAAATCCATATTTAAAAGCTTCAGAATGGGGATGGCAAATAGATCCTGAAGGCTTAAGATATATTCTTAACCAATTCTATGATAGATATCAAAAACCATTATTTATAGTTGAAAATGGATTAGGTGCAGTGGATGAATTAATAACTGATGAAAATGGTAATAAGACAGTAAATGATGATTACAGAATTAAGTATTTAAATGACCACTTAGTTCAAGTTGCAGAAGCTATTGAAGATGGTGTTGAGCTTATGGGTTACACTACATGGGGCTGTATAGACTTAGTTAGCGCATCAACAGCTGAACTTAAGAAGAGATATGGTTTTATATATGTTGATAGACATGATGATGGAAGTGGAACTTTAGAAAGATATAAGAAGAAGAGCTTTAATTGGTATAAAGAAGTTATATCTACTAATGGAGCAAGTTTAAAAAAATAAAAAATATAAAATTAAGGTACTGAATAATTTTTCAGTGCCTTAATTTTGGTTATAAAAAATTTGAGAAGCATATTTACTAATTCATTAATTGTTACTTATTTATAAAAAAAGAGAATAATAATTTTGAAAATACAAATAATATAATGAAGTAAATTAAAAAAATGATATAAATACGAAGTTTATCTTGACAATATATATATGTAAATGATAAAATATATGTTTTGCTTGACAAAAATAAGTAGGTGGTATATAATATACAGTGAAAGAGGGTGTTTACGTGGAAAAAGTAAAAACTATTGCTTCCATAAAAAATGACATAGAGAGACATGTTGGTCAGAAGGTCACTCTAAAGGCTAATGGTGGAAGGAAAAAGATTTTAGTTAATGATGGTATCATTGAAAGTGTGTATCCAAGTATTTTCGTCATAAGATTAAAAGATGACACCCAAAGGACTGTGACTTATAGTTATTCAGATGTATTAACAAAGACTGTACAATTGGTATTTCCAACTATAATATAAACTTCGATTAAATCGGGGTTTTTTTTATTTTCTAGAAAAATACATAATTTTTGAAGTATGAAAGGTTGATGATATAAAAGGCTTTAATAATTAATAATAAACTCCTTTAGGGGGAGTTTATTATTATATTTTCAAAGAAATAGATTTACTATTTAAATCTATATATGTTTTAGTTCAAATATAAGGAGTATAATTAAATGAATATAGAGAATTACAGAATAAGGTGATTTTAAAGGAGGATAATTCAATGATAGTTGTTACAACAGAAAATATTGTAGGTTATAAGGTAAAGGAAGTAAAGGGGCAGGCTTTTGGATTGATAGTAAGAAGTCGTGGACTAGGTGGAAACATAGTTGCTAGCTTAAGAAGTATTGTTGGCGGTGAAATTCATGAATATACAGAAATGCTTGAAGATGCACGTAAACAAGCTGTTGACCGTCTAGTTAAAAATGCATCTGCAATGGGAGCAAATGCAGTGGTAATGATGAGATTTGACTCTAGTGAGATTGGCCAGAATATGAGTGAAGTATTAGCATTTGGTACTGCAGTAGTAATTGAGAAGGAATAGATAACATGTACAAAATGTTTGATATTTATGTTTTAGTTGAAGTGGGAATTGTGATATTTGCTGTTGTTTCCTTCGTATTTTTAGATAAGAGATATAAAAAAAATCATGGCTCAAAAGTTCCAAATGGGTTTAAGAGGACTGAGGAGGTAACAATAGATCCTACAACTAATAAAAGACTTAGGGTTTATTATAATTCTGCTACTGGAGAAAGATTTTATCATGAAGAAGAGGATGAAGGTTAAATTTTGAAGCTTACCTCTAAGAAAAGGCAAGATATTATATCATCTTTCTTCTAAAAGATGGATTAAAAAAATTTTTTGATTACTTTTTAAAATGTAATGTATTATTAAAATCTTTTTTAACAAAGTTTTTTTATAAAATAAAAAAGAAAGATGGTGGGTTTCCATCTTTCAACTATGGTATAAAAGGGTATTGAGAATTTATGAGAGGTTATATGGTCAATAACCACTTCCTATATTACGACATATTGAATCATATGTCAAGCAAAAAAATAAAAAAAATAAAAGAATTTTGAAATATGTAAAATAAATATGTATATTAGTAGCTATGAAGCTGGTAAATGTCAGTTATTAAGCCATTTTAGGGAAATATTATTAAAAATAAGAAAAATGCATTTGGCATAATTTTTAATTACAAAGTATATAAATGAATAGTAGGAATTTTATGGAGGTAAAAATATGGCAGATATAGATGTTATAAAGGAAAATGTTCAATGTGAACAATTGCTCAGAGAAAATAATACGAATACATTACTAAAAGATGAATATTTAATCCCAGATACACATCCTGATGTACAAGAAATATTAACTGTTGAAGCTAGACCAATGATAATGAGTAAAGATTTAATTGGAGATAAGATAGTAATAGAAGGAAAGGTTGAATATACTGTAATATATTTAGCAAGAGAAGATGGACTTATTGCTAATTCGGTTAACTATACTCAAAATTTTTCAAATAATATTGATTTGAAGCAAGGCGAAAATAGAGTTATTTGTGAGGCTGAATGTAATGTTGATCACATTGATGCCAATATAATGAATGAAAGGAAAATAGCTATTCAAGGGATTATCAACATAGATTGGGAACTTTATAAGAGCAATGAGTTTGAATTTGTAAAAGATATAGAAGGCAATGATGATGTGGAAGTTTTAAAAAATACTGAAACAATAAATAAGATTAATGCAGCACAAGATATAGAGATGACTGGTAAATCTATGATTAGAGTTGGCATGGATAAACCTCAGATAAATAAAATATTAAAATGTTCTATGTTATTGCATAAGAAGGAAGCAAAGATTGTAGATGATAAAATTCAACTTGGCTGTTACTGCAAGCTAAATATTTTGTATAAGGGTGAAGACTCAAAAGATATACTTCCATTAGAAGATGATGTGTACTTATCAAAGGAAGAAGCAATAAGTGGTATTACATCAGATATGTTCCCAACAGCTACTTATGAAATTACTAATAATAATTTGATGTTAGAAGAAGATGATTTGGGAGAAGTCAGGATTATAAATGATGAAATTGTAGTCAAGGTAAATGTTAAAATATTCTCTAAAGAAAACATAGATACAATTAAAGATGCATATTCACCAAAGTGTTTACTAGGGCTTCAAAAAGAAGATCATGACATTGGAATTCTTCAAGGAATGAATAATACAGAAGCAATAGTTAAGCATAACATTCAATTGAAGGAGAATGATTTAAGACCAGAACATATTATAGCAGTTAATGGAAATATTATTTTAACTGATAAGCAGATAATGAGAGATAGAGTGGCTGTAGAAGGAATTATTAAGGTGGACATACTGTATAAAACTACTGATGAAGACAGGTATATGGCAAGTATTAAAGCAGAAGTGCCATTTTCTGCTATGATTGATATTTCAGGTGCTGATGAAAATATGAAATCTATTGTTAAGGCATATTTAGATAATATAGATGCATTTATTGAAGGCAATAGCATAGCAATAAAAGCGAACATAATATTAAATGGTAAAATTTTATACGAAATGAATAAAGAGTTTATTTCAGATATAATCGAAGAAGAAGGAAATGTTCCAGAAAAGAAGGCAAGCATAACTATCTATGTCTTAGGCGAAGGTGATAACCTTTGGAATTTGGCAAAAAGATATAATACAACTGTAGGTGATTTGATTAAAGTCAATAAGATAGAAGAACCAGAACATATGGTACCGGGTCAAAAAATAATAATTCCGGGACGAGCAATTTTTTAAGATAGAATAGTCAATTATCAATTAGAAACTTAGAGATTCATTAAAATAAATTTTAGTTTATTTTAATGAATCTTTTTTTTGAATAATTATTTGATAGTGGGTCATAATATGTAATGCATGATATGAGGTGATAATTTTTGGAAAACATATTAAGTGGAAATTTAATAATAATCGGGGGGGCTGAAGATAAAGAAGGAAAAAAAGAAATATTAAAACGAGTGTGTGATTCAATTGATAAGGAAAAGGATATATTAGTAATTGCAACAATTGCAACTGAATATCCTAAAGAGGTAGCAGCAAAATATAAAGAGGTTTTTGGGAACCTTAATGTCAGAAATATCAAAGTGTTGGATATTGCTGAAAGATGTGATGCTTATGAAGAGGGAAATGTAAATATAATCAGAGAGTCTGCATTAATTTTTTTTACTGGTGGAGATCAATTGAGAATAACTAGTTTAATTGGTGGGACACCTATTTATGATGAATTGAAAGAGGCATGCAATAAAGGAAAATTTATAGTTGGAACATCCGCTGGAGCATCAGTTATGAGCGATACTATGGTGGTTCAAGGTGATGATGATGATTCTCCTAGAAAGTGTACTTTAAAGATGTCGCCTGGGTTTGGATTGATTAAAGGTGTTATTATTGATCAGCATTTTGCTCAAAGAGGAAGGATAGGAAGACTTTTGGCTGGAATTGCTCAAAATCCTGAAATTTTGGGGATAGGAATAGATGAAAATACAGGAATAATAGTTAATCAGACTGGCACTATTGAGGTTATAGGAGAAGGTGCAGTTTATTTTATTGATGGCAGTACAATTACATATACAAATGTATCAGAATTGCATGCAGATGAAATCTTGAGCATGCATAACGTAAAATTACATGTTTTAACAAATGGCAATAAGTTTGATTTTATAAAAAAGTCACCTTTTGAGGAGGAAAAAATTAATCATGAAGATAATACAAAAGAGAATATATGAAGGGCAAAATATCTATTCTCATAAAAAGTGTATAAGAATCGATGTTGATTTAGAAGGATATTCAGAAATTTCAAGTGCTGAAATACCTAACTTTAATATTAATCTTATTAAAATCATTCCAGAACTTAAAAAGCATAGATGTGGAATTGATGAAAATGGTGGTTTTGTTAAAAGACTTGAGGAAGGGACATATTTAGCTCATATTTGTGAACATATAATGATAGCAATACAAAACAATTTAGGCATAGATGTATCTTATGGTAAGGCAAGAGAGGTTAGTGGAGACATATACTATGTTATAGTACAATACGAATATAAAAATACTGTGCATGAAGTAGCTAATTTAGCAATTGATTTAATAAATTCTTTAATTAGGCAAATGCCTTTAAATTATGAGCAGAGAATAAAAATAATTAAAGGAATATTGCAAAAAGAGCATATGGGGACCACTACAAAGGCAATTTGTGATGCAGCTAAAGAATATAAACTTCCAGTTATGCAGCTTGGGGATAGTAACATATACCAGATTGGATATGGTAAAAAGGCTAAAATAATTGAAGCATCCATAGGTGATAAAACAAGCTGTGTGGGGGTAGATATATCCTGTGATAAGCTTTTGACTAAAGAGTTGCTTAGAAATCAAAATATCCCAGTGGCAGAGGGGCATAAAGTGCATAATTTATTTTCGTTATTACAGAAGGCGGAAAAAATCGGATATCCTGTAGTATTGAAGCCTCAATGTGGTAATAAAGGAAATGGAGTTATACTAAATATTAAAAATCATAAACAGTTAGTTGATGCGTATATTAACTTACAAAAAATTCATAAAGATATTATTATAGAAAAATATTATCAAGGAAAAGACTATAGGGTTTGTGTAGTTAATTATAAAGTTGAAGCAGTGGCATTGAGAATAGCTCCTTTTGTTATTGGAAATGGAAAAGATAACTTGAAAATGCTTATTGATATTATAAATGAAGATCCATTAAGAGGGGAGGATCATGAAAAAGCATTAACTAAGATAAAAATTGATTCTGAATTAATTTCATGTCTTTTAAAGAGAGGTTTTGAATTAGATTATATTCCTAAGAAGGGTGAAAAAATAGTATTACGAGAAAATGCAAATCTTTCAACTGGTGGTATGGCAATTGATTGTACTGAGAAAATTTGTGATAAAAATATAGAATATTGCATAAATGCAGCTAAAATATTGGGATTAGATATATGTGGAATAGATATTTGTACAAAAGATATAAGTATCCCTCTTGATGAAGGTAATGGGATAATATTAGAAGTAAATGCAGCTCCAGGAATACGAATGCATCATTATCCTTCAAAGGGGAAAAGGCGTGATGTAGGAAAAGCAATATTTGAAATGCTTTATGATGAAGAACCAAGCAATATATCTGTAATCTCTATTACTGGTACTAATGGAAAAACAACAACAACAAGATTGATAAGTCATGTTTTAAAGAAAATAGGAAATGATGTGGGAATGACATCAACTGATGGTGTTTATTTAAATGATAAGTGCATCCATAAAGGTGATGATACAGGCTTTGATAGTGCAAGAACAATACTAATGAATAAAGATGTAGATATAGCTGTTTTAGAAACTGCAAGAGGGGGATTAGTTAAGAGAGGTTTAGCATATGATCTAGCTGATGTTGCAATTATAACCAATATAACCAATGATCACTTGGGATTAGATGGTATTGATTCTATGGAGCAATTATGTTTCGTAAAAGCACTAGTTGGAGAAGCTGTAAAAGAAAATGGATTTGTTGTTATAAATGCTGATGATGAATATAGTAAGACCATAATAAATAGATTCACGGCCGAAAAAATATATTTTTCGAAATTTAAAGATAATCCATTGGTACAAGAAAATATAGCTACAGGTAAAATAGCAATATTTATTGAAAATGATAAGATAATTGTAGTTAATAATAAGAGAAAATATGAGATTGTTTCTATTAAAGACTTGCCAATAACTTATGATGGAAACTTAGAATATAATATAGAAAATGCAATGGCAGCGTGTGGAGGATTAGTTGCTCTAGAAGTTGATTATTGTATGATTACAAAAGGATTCATGGAGTTTGGATTAGGCAATAACTCTAATGTAGGAAGATTTAATGTGTATGACTACAAAAATAGAAAAATAATTTTAGATTATGCACATAACATTGAAGGTTATAAAGCTGTAATATCATCGTTAATAGGCATGAAAAAAGAAAATGATTTGATTGGGGTGATTGGGATACCAGGAGATAGACAAAATGAAATTGGATATGCAATTGGTGAAATATGTGCAAATACTTTAGATAAAATAGTTATAAAGGAAGATAGGGATAAGCGAGGAAGGAAACCAGGAGAAATAGCAGAACTTTTAAAAGAAGCAGTTTTGAAGGTTAATAAAAATGCAAATTTAATGATATGTTTAGAAGAGGTGGAAGCCTTAAATAATGCAATTAATATAAGCAAGCCTGGAGATACAATTGTAGTATTCTATGAAAAATTGGAGCCGCTTTTAGAGTTTGTAAGTAAAGAAAAAATAAATGAAATAAATACTTTTGAAAATGTAAAACAGTATAAAGTAGATGTAAATTAATTTGAAAATAGAAATGCTTTTATATTATTTAATAAAGAATATAGCCTTTTAAAGCTAAACATAATTAGACAAGATTTTTTACCTATGATAAAATGTTGTTAAAATGTTTGGGAAAGGATATATGAAAATGAAGATTAAGGCTTATGCAAAAATTAATATTGCCTTAGATGTTGTTGGTAAAAGAGAAGACGGATACCATTTACTAAGAATGATAATGCAAACAATAGATTTGTATGACATAATTGAAGTTAAAAAGAGCGATTTTGGAATAAATATAAAATGCAATAAGCATTACGTACCTACAGATGAAAGAAATTTAGCATATAAAGCAGCAAAACTTTTTAAAGAAACCTATTCTATAAGTGATGGTGTTGATATTGATATAACTAAATATATACCAGTTTCAGCTGGATTAGCAGGTGGAAGTACTGATGGAGCGGCTGTTTTGAAACTTATGAATAAAATATTTAATATAAATGCTAGTGATGATGATCTAAAGGCATTAGGGTTAAAGTTAGGAGCAGATGTACCTTATTGTATTAATGGTGGAACTGCATTGTGTGAAGGCATTGGTGAAAAAATTACTGAACTAAAGAGATTTAAAGATAAAATTTTAGTTTTAATTAAACCACCCTTTGGAGTTTCAACCAAGGAAGTGTATAAGGAGTTTGATTTATCAAAAGTTATAATTCATCCAAAGATAGAAGAGCTCATAAAGAATATGGAAAAGGATGATATATATTTTGTAGCAAATAACATGAAAAATTTATTAGAAAATGTTACTTTAAGAAAGCATAGAATTATATCAAGAATTAAGGAGGATACTACTATAGATGGTGCTATAGGAACTATGATGAGTGGTAGTGGACCTACAGTTTTTGCTTTTTTTGATGATATGCTAAAGGCTCAAACGTGTTACGATAATATGAAGAAAAAATATAAAGATGTATTTATAACAAGAACTATTTAAAGTAAAGCATATGAAAGTGTAAGGCGAGTTAATCATATAGGTCATATATTGAAATAATAATATATTTTTTATATGCTTAAAAACATAACGTATAAAAAACCTCCAAGTGGTAATACTTTCAACTACAAGGGGGTTTGTTTATGAAAAAAAATTTAAAATTAGGAAAGATAATTTTTATAATTACAATAATATTTGGTACTCATATACTTACAGGATGTACAAGCTTAAAAGGTAACTTTAAGGATAATTATAGAAGTGTAAGTACAGAGAGTAGGAATGCAACTGATGAAAATGCTAATAATAAAGAAAAGAGTGAAATTCTGAATTATGATGAAGTAAAAGATTCATTAATTAGATTTCATGTTATTGCTAATAGCGATAGTGATGAAGATCAAAAACTAAAGCTAAAAGTTAGAGACGAAGTTATAGACTATTTATATCCCTATTTAAGTAATTCGCAGTCTCTGGATGAATCTAGACAGATAATTAAGAGAAATATGGACAAGGTTCATGAAATTGCAGAGCAAGTAATTAAGCAAAATAATTATTCTTATAGCGTGGCTACACAATTATCCAGAGAAAATTTTCCGGAAAAGTCTTATGGAAATATCATTTTACCTCAAGGAAATTATGAAGCTTTTAGAGTAATAATAGGAAGTGGACAGGGCAAAAATTGGTGGTGTGTTATGTTTCCACCATTATGTTTTGTAGATGAATCAAAGGCACAAGTAGAATATGATAAGACAGAAGCTAGAATTAAAGCAAATGAAAAACAAGCTGATTTAAAATCAGAATTAAACATAGATGGAGCTGACACTAATAAAGTGGATGATGAAGAAAATAAAGAAAATAAGGTACAAGTGAAATTTAAGATATTAGAAATATTTAATGATTTATTTAATTAGGAGGAACAAAATGACAAAAGCATTAGCTATGATTTCAGGTGGATTAGATAGCATCTTAGCTGCAAAGTTGATCAAAGAACAGGGAATAGAAGTAATAGGTATTTGTTTTAAATCATATTTTTTTAATGAAGAAAATGCCAAAAGAATGACTGCACAAATAGGAATAAGATTAGAAGTTGTAGATTTTTCGAAAGAACATTTTGAAATGGTTAAAAACCCAAAGCATGGCTGGGGTAAAAATATAAATCCTTGTATAGATTGTCATTCAATGATGATGAGATATTCAGGTGAATTATTAGAAAAGTTTGGTGCAGATTTTATTATTACTGGTGAAGTATTAAATCAAAGACCTATGTCACAAAATAGGTCTGCACTTGATGTAGTAAAAAAGCAATCTGGATTTAGTGATAAAATCTTAAGACCTTTATGTGCAAAGAATTTAAAAGAAACTCAAATGGAAATAGACGGACTAGTTGATAGAGAAAAGCTATTAGATATTTCGGGAAGAAATAGAAAACCTCAAATGGAACTTGCAGAGAAATGGGGAATAAAAGATTATCCATCTCCAGCTGGAGGTTGTAAATTAACTGAGCCAGGTTATGCTGTTAGATTGAAAGAAATTTTAAGTAGAAAAGAAGAAGTTACAGAAAAGGATATTCATTTACTTAAATATGGAAGACATTTTATTAGTAATAATACTAAAATAATAGTTTCAAGAACAGCTGAAGAAGGTCAACAAATAAAAGCAGTGTTAAATAAGAAGGATATAATGTTTTTGACAACAAAGTTTAGTGGTGCAATGGTAATAATTCCAGAAGGAAATAACCCAACAGACGAGGATTTGACCTTGGCATGCAGATTGTCTGCAAGATATAGCAAAGGTAAAGATGAAAAATTAGTTGAAGTTAGGTATGGGCAATTCTCAACAAAATTTAGTGAAGCTAAAGAAGTTGAACCTATTACTCAAGAAGAATTAGAGAAATACAATATTAATTAAATTGGAGTGAGATAATGAATAAAAAAGCAATTATTGCTGTTAATAGTACAGTCCTAAATGATGAAGAAGATTTAATCAGTGTAGTAACACCTGGTGATTTTTGTGAAATAGAAGATGGTTTCAAGGTGCAATACGATGAAACAGAGCTTTCAGGAATGAAAGGAACAAAAACTACAATAATAATAAGAAAAGATTCTTTCGATTTAATAAGAGAAGGAACTACAGAAACTAAAATGGAATTTGTGAAAAATAAAAGAACAGTATCCATGTATAAAACACCTTATGGAGTAATGGATCTTGAAATAGATACAATAAGGCTTAATATAGATGTTAGCGAAGATGGTGGAAGTATAAATACAATATACATATTAGAAATTGGAGAGCAACCTGCATTAAAAACAAATTTGAATATTGACATAAAGGTACAATAAGTTCATAAGTATAGTAACTTTAGAGTGTATTACAGATAATTAATAAGGGAGTAGGCAAAATGATTGAAATTTAAATCATGAGCAATACTCCTTTTTGCTTATTAAAAGTAAGTTATGTATAAGAGACAAAAGCTTATAAAATCAAGGGTTGACGCAAAAATTTGGAAGTACTTACTTAGTATGAATAGGTTAATGGTGATAATTAATAATTAATAATTTATAAGTGCTAAAGTTGGAATGATTAAATTAAATATATGTGGATATAATTTTAATGGAAGTGATTAAATGAGAAATGCATTAAAGTATGTAAAAATATTAAACAATGTATGTAATTATTATGGAATAAGTGAAGAAAAATTTATAGAATTTCTAAAAAATAAAGATAACAAATACATATTATTATTAATTTTAAAAAATAATAATTGTCTTGACGCCGAAAAAATTAAAGAAGTATTTAAATTAAAAACATCAAAGAGTATTAATAAAAATTTGAGATTAGCAGAAGAAAAATTCCTTGTAAACAGGCTTTTTAGAGAAGAATACTTTCAATTAGAAAATAGTATAGAAAAAAATGATATGATTAATTTATAAAAAAAGACTAGATATTAAGTTTGATGTGTGATATGATATTACCTATGTTATTAAGCAACACAAATACCCCATAGCTTATGTATTTAATTTATGGGGTAATTTGTATTATATCATTATTGAAATAATAAGTCAATAAAAAATTGTATAAAATTTTTTTACATAGGGAGGATAAAATGAATACAAAATATATTTTTGTTACAGGTGGAGTTGTTTCAGGCATAGGTAAAGGGATTACAGCAGCATCTCTTGGAAGATTATTGAAAAATAGAGGGGTAAAAATTTCTATTCAAAAATTTGATCCATATTTAAATGTAGATCCAGGAACTATGAGTCCTTATCAACATGGGGAAGTTTTTGTAACTGATGATGGAGCTGAAACAGATTTAGATTTAGGACACTATGAAAGATTTATAGATGAAAGTTTAACTCTAAATTCTAATGTTACAACTGGTAAAATATATAGCTCTGTTATAGAAAAAGAAAGAAGAGGAGAATATCTTGGTGGGACTGTTCAAGTAATTCCTCATATAACAAATGCTATAAAAGATAAAGTTTATCAAGTAGCAAATGAAAGAGATGTAGATGTAGTAATAACTGAAATTGGTGGAACTGTTGGAGATATTGAATCTCAGCCATTTTTAGAAGCTATAAGACAAATCAAGAGTGAAGTTGGAGCAGAAAATGTTTGTTACATCCACGTTACGTTAGTGCCATACTTAGGAAAAGCTGGAGAATTAAAAACAAAACCTACTCAACACTCTGTAAAAGAATTAAGAATGATAGGTATTCAACCAGACATAATAGTTTGTAGAGCTGAAAAAGAATTAAATGACGATATTAAAGCTAAAATAGGTTTATTCTGTAATATAGATGGAAGATCTGTAATTCAAAATTTAGATGCAGAAAATCTATATGAAGTACCATTAATGTTACATAATGAAGGGTTAGATAATTTAGTTTGTGAAAAACTACATCTAGGCTGCAAAGATATAGATAATTCAGAATGGATAGACATGGTTGAAAAGATTAAACATCTTAAGAACAATGTTAAGATTGCACTTGTAGGTAAATATGTAGAATTACACGATGCATATATATCTGTAGTTGAAGCATTAAGTCACGGTGGATATGCTAATAATACTAATGTAGAAATAAAATGGGTTAATGCTGAAGAGGTTGAGACTGGAGATGTAAATGAGCTACTTAGAGATGTAGATGGTGTTTTAGTTCCAGGTGGCTTTGGTGACAGAGGAATAGAAGGAAAAATTTCAGCAATAAAATGGGCAAGAGAAAATAAGAAGCCTTTCTTAGGAATTTGTCTAGGAATGCAATGTGCTGTAATAGAATATGCAAGAAGTGTATTGGGATTTGAAGATGCAAATAGTTCAGAAATAAATCCAGATACAAAATATCCTGTAATAGATTTAATGCTAGATCAAAAGGATATTGAAAATCTCGGTGGAACAATGAGATTAGGAAAATATCCATGTAAATTAGATGAAAACAGTAATTCATATGATGTATACAAGAAGGAATTAATTGAAGAAAGACATAGACATAGATATGAATTCAATAATGATTATAGACAACAAATAATTGAAGGCGGAATGAAAATTGTTGGAACAAGTCCTGATGATAGATTAGTTGAAATTGTAGAAGTTCCAGATCATCCTTGGTACGTAGCAGTTCAATTCCATCCAGAATTAAAGTCTAGACCTAATAAGCCACATAGATTATTTGTAGGATTTATAGAAGCATCATTAAAAGAAAATCAAGGAAAGTAAATTTGTTTTATTTTTTAGTTTAAGATATAATATAAATAAAGATTAATAGTTTGAACTGGTAATTACTTTTTGGTAGTTGCCAGTTCAACATAATTTTAAAGATATATAAGCTTTAATTAATATCTTACATATCAATTAAAAAAATTCTGAAAGAAAAGGTGATAATGGAAATTTCTATTTAAGCTTTATCGTTAATTGAACCTTGATAATTGATAATTGGAACATATATAGGCTATACAGTGAAGCTTATACAGTAATGATATGAGTTAAATAAAAGTTGAATATCTTAAAAACTTATATTTATTCCACAGCAAAATCACATCTTATTACCTTACGATTATAATTCCAAGATTTTAATGAGAAAACTAAATAATTTATTTTTATAGATTTATATCTATAAATTGGAGGTGCAATTTTGACAAAACAAGAATATGAAAGTATGACCTTAACTAGTTTGAGGGATATTGCAAAGGATTTAAATGTTAAAAATATATCTAAATTCAAAAAGCATGAATTGATTGAAGAAATTTTGAAAGGTTCAAATAATTTTATAAAAAAAGATGGAGTTATATTGAGAGAAAATATAGCACCTAAAGCTGTAAAGGCAGATGAAACTGTAGTTTCAAGGACTGATAATGCAACTGAAGGCGTAGTTTCAAAGCCTAATAATACAAATGAAGCTGTAAAGGTAACGCAAAGAGAAGATGTGAAGGTGAATAATAATTCTAATGTGAGTTCAGATAATGCTCGAGTTGAAAAAAATGATAAAAAAGAAAATCTACGAGAAATGATAAATGATTCTAGTGTTGCAAATGGAATTTTAGAAATATTAGAAAACAATAGTTTTGGGTTTTTAAGATGTAAGAATTATTTAACTAGTAGTGACGATATTTATGTATCTCCATCTCAAATTAGAAGATTTAATTTAAGAACAGGAGATGAAGTTGAAGGAAAGGTAAGAGAAGCAAAAGAAGGAGAAAAATTTAAAGCTCTTTTATTTGTTCAAAAGGTTAACGGAGAAGCCCCAGAAAAGGCTATAGGAAGAAAATCCTTTGAAACCTTAACTCCAATATATCCTAAGGAAAGAGTTAGACTAGAAACTTCTGATAGCAATGATTTAGCATCAAGATTAATGGATATAATATGTCCTATTGGTAAGGGGCAAAGAGGTATAATAGTAGCGCCACCTAAAGCAGGAAAGACTACAGTATTAAAAAAGATTGCTCAAAATATAGCTAAAAATTATCCTGATACAAAGCTTATTGTATTACTTATAGATGAACGACCAGAAGAAGTTACAGATATGAAGAGATCTATAAACGGAGATGTAGTTTATTCAACTTTTGATGAAGAACCACAAAATCATGCTAAAGTATCTCAAATGGTTTTAGAACGAGCAAAGAGAATGGTTGAGCAAGGTAAAGATGTTGTTATTCTTCTAGATAGTATAACAAGATTATCGAGGGCATATAACCTAACAATAACTCCTACAGGAAGAACTTTATCTGGAGGTCTTGATCCAGGGGCTCTTATTATGCCTAAGAAATTCTTTGGGGCAGCTAGAAAGATTGAAGAAGGTGGAAGCTTAACAATACTTGCAACTGCACTTGTTGAAACTGGTTCAAGAATGGATGATATGATCTTTGAAGAATTTAAGGGAACAGGAAACATGGAAGTTCATTTAGATAGAAGATTACAAGAAAGAAGAATTTTCCCTGCAATTGATATTTACAAATCAGGAACTAGAAAAGATGACTTAATTTTATCAAAAGAAGAATTAGAAGTAGCGTTTTCAATTAGAAGAACTATGTACAAAGATGGGAATATTGAAGATATTACAGAAAATCTTATTAACATATTATCTAAAACTAAAAATAATAAAGAATTTATAGAAGTTTTTCAAAAGAGAAATTCATAGTATAAATGAGTGACAAAAAAGATGACCAATATTATAAATGGTCATCTTTTTTTGCTGTTAGAAATTAATTTGTTTGAAATATTCACTATTTCAGTTAAAGAATAGGTATCAGCTAATTCTTTTAATTTATTTCTCATTTTTGATAATTCCTCAGGATTATTTATTAAATTATCAACTACATTATTAATATTCCGTATGTGTTTTACATGTATGCAGTAACCCTCACCAACTAGAAAATCTATATTTTCATTTTCTTGGCCAGGAATTGCAAATGGTATAACTAAAGGAATATTTTTTACTATGGATTCTGTAACAGTTAAGCCACCTGGTTTTGATATGATAATGTCACAATAATCCATTAGATATGAAATATCTTTAGTAAAGCCTAATATATGAAGTTTTTTGTTTTCAAATGTATTGTTGTTGCAGTAACTAGTTAATTTGTTTCTTAAATTATCATTTTTTCCGCAAACAACTGTGATTCTTAATTTATGTTTATTTTTTAATAATTCCTTAAGAACTAGAAAAATTGTATTTAATCCAAGGCTACCGCTCATTAGCAATAGGTTGAAATACCCATCATTTTTTAATTCATTAACGGATGTAACTTCAGTATAAAATTTGCTATTAATAGGAATACCTAAAGGATATATTTTGTCTGGATTTATATGTCTATCAACTAGAGATTGTTTTGTATAATTACTACCAGTTATATACACATCAACATAAGGATCTACATATAAATAATGTGCCTTGAAGTCTGTAACAATTAAAATAAATGGAATTTTTAATCCTTGTTTTTTTAATGGAGAAATCACACTGATATTTATAGAATGTGTGGCAACAATTACATCAGGATTAAATTCGTTTATTAAAGTAACTGCTTTTCTTCTTGCAAAAAAGAAGAACGGTCTTAAAATTTTGTTAATTAATTTTGTATCAGTTAGGCTGTAAAACAAACCGTAAGTTTTTGGGAAGTATGAAGCTAAAAATTCATAACCTATTACAAGTATCTCATTAATGTATTTTGTATTTTTAGCTAGAAGATCCATTTTTTTTACTTCGTAATTAGCAGCTTTAAAAGATTCTTCTACAGAAGCAGCCGCTTGATTGTGCCCTTGTCCCGTAGAATTAGTTAAAATTAAAACTTTTTTCATGAAAGTCACTCATTTCAAAATGTATTATATTACATGGCTTACCATGTATATTATATTATATATATATTATAATATACATAAAAAAATATTAAGAATTGGTTAATATTTCTTAATTAATATGATTCTTTATGTATTGATAAGCATGAAGTAAAGTGGCTATACCACATTTTGTTGTTAATTTTAATATATGAAAATATAAAGTATATGAATTTAACTTTAAAATATATTTATTTCTGAAACATTAAAAAAAGGAAAGACTGTGTCTTTCCTAGGGGTATTACTTTTTGTCAAGGTTGAATCTCTTGTTGAATTTATCAACTCTTCCACCAACGTCAACAATTTTTTGTTTACCAGTGAAGAATGGGTGGCATTTAGAGCATATTTCAACTTTTAGTTCTTCTTTAGTAGAACCAGTAGTGAAAGTGTTTCCACATGCGCACTTAACCACTGCTTCGTGGTATTCTGGATGTATGCCTTCTCTCATTATTTTTCACCTCTTTCAATTATATAAACTTATGTTAATTATTCAATAACAACCATTAGATTATAGCACAGTGGAATTTTAGCGTCAATAATTAATTAGATTAGCAATAATATAAAAATATCTTTTTATGATGAGAATTAAATGATATAATCGAGTATGATACCTAAAAGGAGAATATTAATAAATGAGTAAATTATATTTTAGATATGGTGCAATGAACTCTGGTAAGTCAACTCATTTGATGCAGGTTGCACATAATTATGAAGAACGTGGTATGAAAATAGTAATTATGAAACCTAAAGTTGATAATAAAGGTGGAGAAACTCTTGTATCAAGACTTGGTGTAAAAAGAAAAGTGGATTTTTTGATATCTGAAGCTGAGGATATTAGAGAAATAGTACATAGTTATTTAAATAAAAATCAGAATATAGATTGCATATTAGTAGATGAAGTTCAATTTTTAAAAAGCCAGCAAATTGATGAGCTATTTGAAATTGCTGTGAAAATTAATATTCCTATTATATGTTATGGACTTAGGACAGATTTTAAAAGAAACGGGTTTGAAGGTAGTACAAGGCTGCTACTGCTCGCGCATAGTATTGAAGAAATGAAGACGATATGTGCGTGTGGTAAAAAGGCAATATTTAATGGAAGAAAAATAAATAATGAATTTGTCTTTGAAGGTCAACAGATTGCAATTGATGAGCAAGATAATGTACAATATGAATCTTTATGTGGAGAATGTTATTACAAATTTAAAGAAAAATAATATAAGAGAGTAAGTGATTTAGATAAATGAAAAGATGTGATGTTGGAGGGCAGGCAGTCATAGAAGGTGTTATGATGCGAGGTAGTAAAAGCCTAGCAACGGCTGTTAGAACTCCAAAAGGAAATATACAGATAGATTTTAAGGATAACAGGCCTATTACCAAGAAATTCCCGTTTTTAAATATACCTTTTCTTAGAGGCTTCTTTGTACTTGTGGAGTCAATGAAAATTGGTATGGAATCTTTAAATTATTCAGCTTCATTTTTAGAAGATGAAGAAGAAGAACCATCAAAATTTGAGAAATGGCTTGAAAACAAATTGGGTGAAAAAGCTAATAATGTGCTAATTGGAATAACTATGTTTATCTCATTTATTTTTGCAATAGGGCTTTTTGTTGCATTGCCTACAGGAATAGCTTCTTTTTTTAAAGTTCTAAGTGTTTCTAATGTTGTTTTAAATTTGGTTGAAGCTGTTATAAGAATAATAATACTTCTATTATATATGTTTTTAATAAGCAAACTTAGTGACATATATAGAGTGTTTCAATATCATGGTGCTGAACATAAGACTATATTTTGTTATGAAGCTATGGAAGAGCTAACAGTAGAAAATGTTAGAAAACAACCAAGACTTCATCCTAGATGTGGAACAAATTTTTTATTCTTAGTTATGTTTGTTAGTATAATAGTTTTTTCTTTTACTGGATGGGGTGGAATTGTAGAAAGATTAGTGCTTAGAATTGTATTTATACCAGTAGTTACAGGAATAAGTTATGAACTTATAAAATGGCTTGGTAAAAATGACAGCATATTAGCTAAAATCATAGCATATCCAGGTCTTAAGTTACAATTATTAACTACTAAAGAGCCTGATGATTCACAAATTGAAGTGGCTATTGCATCTTTAAAAGCTGCAGAAGGAATTAAGGATGCTAAAAAAATTGAAGATCTAATAAATTCTGGAACAGTTACTTTAAAAGATAAAGGAATTGATACAGCTAGATTAGATGCTGAGTTATTATTAGGAAGCGTAATTGAAAAGGAAAGAGTTTATTTAATTACTCATAAAGAAGAAGAAGTTAGTGAAGAGGATACTAAAAAGTACTTTGATTTAATTGAAAAACGTAGAAATAAAATGCCTGTTAAATATATTTTAAATAAATGTGAATTTATGGGGCTTGATTTATACGTTGAAGAAGGGGTTTTAATACCAAGAGATGATACGGAAATATTAGTTGAAGAAGTGCTTAAACTTATAGACGAAAGTGAAGAAAAGTATATATGTGATTTATGTTCAGGATCAGGGGCTATTGGTATAGCATTGGCAAGTTTTAGGCAAAATATAAAGGTAGATTTAATAGATTATTATCCAATCCCAGAAAAAGTTTCGTTAATTAATATACAAAAAATTAATCTGGAGAATAGAGTTACTTTTGTGAAAAGTGATTTGTTAGAAAAGCCTATAGAAGAGAAAAAAATATATGACATTATAGTTTCAAATCCTCCTTATATAGAAGAGGAAGAAATAAGTAAACTTATGGAAGATGTGAAGAATTATGAGCCTCATACAGCATTAAGTGGAGGTATCGATGGATTAGATTTCTATAAAAAAATAATTAGTCAAAGTCGAGAAGTTTTGCGGACATATGGCATATTAGCTTTTGAAATAGGATATAATCAAGGAGAAAGCGTAAAGTCTTTAATGGAAGAAAATGATTTTAAAGATGTAAGAGTAATTAAAGATTTTGCTGGTCTAGACAGAATAGTTATAGCAGTTAAGAGTTAATGTAGTTTACAGGTTACAATTTACAGTTTACAGTTAGAGGTGAGAAAAGTCAGGGATTTTTCTTGGAATATAAATTATAGAAATTACGAAGTAATTCCAACATTAACTGTAAACTGACAATTGTTAACTGACCAATTTTGTGGTATAATGAAAAAATGTGAAAAAATAAGTACGGAGTGATTTAGATGTTATTAGATAGATTAGAGTTCATAGAAAATAAATATGATGAATTATCAGTTAAGATCAGTGACCCATCAATTATGCAGAATCAAAATGAATGGAGAAAGCTTTGTAAAGAACATGCTGACTTAGAAGTAATAGTTAATGCTTATAGAGAATATAAGAAAGTTATAGAAGACTTAGAAGCTAACAAAGAAATGCTAAGTGGCGAAAGCGACAAAGAAATGAGAGAAATGCTAAATGAAGAAATAGCTGATCTTACTAATAAAGAAGCAGAATTAGAAAATCAAATACAAATTTTATTATTACCAAAAGACCCTAATGATGAAAAGAATGTATTCGTTGAAATCAGAGGTGGTGCAGGTGGTGAAGAAGCAGCACTATTTGCATACAATTTATTTAGAATGTATACAAGATACGCAGAAACTCAAAGATGGTCAGTTGAAATTATGAGTTTAAATGAAACTGATCTTGGTGGATTTAAAGAAGTTGTATTTATGATTAAAGGTAATGGAGCTTATTCAAAATTAAAGTATGAAAGTGGAGTACATAGAGTTCAAAGAGTACCAGATACTGAATCAAGTGGAAGAATTCATACATCAACAGTAACAGTAGCGGTACTTGCAGAAGTTGATGACGTTGAAATTGAAGTTTTAGATAAAGATATAAGAATAGATGTATTTAGAGCATCTGGTAATGGAGGACAATGCGTTAATACTACAGATTCAGCTGTTAGAATTACACATATACCTAGTGGATTAGTTGTTTCGTGTCAAGATGAAAAATCACAGTTGAAAAATAAAGAAAAAGCTATGAAGGTTTTAAAATCAAGACTTTTTGAGCAAGCAGAAAGAGAAAGAGCAGAAGGAATTGCTGAAGATAGAAAGAGTCAAGTTGGAACTGGAGACAGAAGTGAGAGAATTAGAACTTATAATTACCCACAAGGAAGAATTACTGATCACAGAATTGGCTTGACTTTATATAAATTAGACGCATTCTTAGGCGGAGATCTTGATGAAATGATAAATTCACTTATTACAGCAGACCAAGCGGAAAAAATGAAGTTAATGGGAAATACAGAAGTGTAATATTTACCAAGAAAGCCTTGCATTAGTTTGTGAGGCTTTCAAAGTACTTTGGGAGATTAGATATGGATATATATAGGGCTGTTAAAAGAGAAAAAGCACATCTTAGAATATTTTTAATTATAATGGGTTTAATTGCTTGTATACTTCCTTTAGCGTTATTAGTCACTGGATTAACAAAAGTATTTTATATAAGCTATGTGTTTTTTATTGAGTTGTTAATTGTAATTTCTATTATTATTAAAATGAATGGATATAAGGTTGAATACAGATATTTAAGTAATAGGTTAATATTTAAAACGGGGATTTTTACAAAAGAAAATTTAATTATATGTGATAAAGTTGCTTTAGTACATACAAATAAATCAGATTTTGATTTAGAAATAGTTATTGTTACGAGTGTAGTTTTTAAAAATAGAGCATTGAGACCAATAGATAAAAACTTTTTTAAAAGATATCCTCAAATATCTAAGGATTATAATGCTATTAAACAGATAAATCCTCAAAACGATTATTACTTTCAAGTTATTAAAAGAGGTGGTCTTAAAAAATATTTATTACTTGATTCAATATATAGACATTGTGTAAAAGCTATATATACTGGTGAAAGTATACAGAATATAAAAATAGCAAGAGGGCAGCTTATAGTTTAATACATACATTTCAATTGTCAATTAATGATAAAATCCATTAGGGATTTCTTGAAGTGAGATGTAAAATCTTAATTAGAACTTATATATAATTAATGTGCTGATTCGGAAAGAGGTGTTGTTAGTTGAAAACTAAGGTTTATATAATTAAAGATCCTAAAGTAGATGAAAAGAAAATAGTAGAAGCAGCTGAAATTATTAAAAATGGAGGTATTGTAGTATTTCCAACCGAAACAGTTTATGGGTTAGGTGCAGATGCACTTAATGAAAAAGCAGTGGAAAAAGTATTTATGGCTAAAGGAAGACCGCAGGATAATCCGTTAATTATTCATGTTGCTTCAAAAAATGTGGAACTGTATGCAAAAGAAGTTCCAGAGGTTGCAAAACAATTGATAGACAAATTTTGGCCAGGTCCGTTAACAGTTATTTTAAAGAAGAAGGATATAATACCTGGAGTTACTAGTGCTAATTTAGATTCAATAGGTATTAGAATGCCAGATGATGAGATTGCTAGAAAGTTGATTGAACTGTCTAATACTACTATAGCTGCACCATCGGCCAATATAAGTGGAAGACCAAGTCCGACAGATTTTCAAAGATGTATAGAAGATTTAGATGAAAAAGTTGATTGTATTTTAGGTGGAGAGCAAAGCAATATTGGAGTTGAATCTACTATTGTTGATTGTACTGTAGTTCCACCTATTGTTTTGCGTCCGGGTGGAATAACATTGGAGATGCTTAGAGGGGTTGATTCTGGTATTCAGTTAGATAAGGCTATTATGCAAAAGCCTCAAGAGAATTTAAAGCCTAAAGCTCCAGGTATGAAGTATAAACATTACTCCCCTAATGCTAAAGTTACGGTAATAACTGGAGAAAGAAAAAAAACTATTGAAAAAATAAAAGAAATGGTACACTATAATATAGAAAAAGGTAAGAAAGTTTGTATTTTAACTGTTGAAGAAAATGTTAATGAATATACAGATGGAGTTAGCATAGTGATAGGCAGCATAAAAGATTTATCAACTGTAGCTAGAAATTTGTTTGAAGCCTTAAGAAAATGCGATGATTTAGGAGCAGATATAGTTTTGGCTGAGGGATATGAAGAAAAGGGTGTAGGTATAGCTATTATGAATAGATTAAATAAGGCAGCTGGATTTGATATTATTGAGGTTTAACTCAGTTAGCAATGTTAAATTATCAATTGTCAATTGTCAATTGTCAATTGCGAAAATATATTCTAAAATAATATATTTCTAATTAATAAATATGATTTGGAGATGATTTGTTATGAAAATTGCAATAGGATGCGATCATGGTGGAGTAGAACTAAAAAATGAAATAATTAAGTTTTTAAATGGCGAAGGATATGAAGTAAAAGATTTTGGAACACATTCAACAGATTCATGCGATTATCCTGATATTGCATTACCAGTAGCAGAAGCTGTAGTTGCAAAAGAATATGAATTTGGAATATTAATTTGTGGTACAGGAATAGGAATAGGCATTGCTGCAAACAAGGTTCCAGGTATTAGAGCTGCATTGTGTTCAGATACCTTTAGTGCACATGCAACAAGAGAGCATAATAATGCAAATATATTAACTATGGGTCAAAGAGTTGTTGGAACAGGTCTTGCTTTAGATATTGTAAAAACTTTCTTATCATCAAAATTTGAAGGTGACAGACATCAAAAAAGAATAAACAAGATTTCAGATATAGAAAAAAAATACACACATTAAAAAAAGCAGCTATGCTGCAACCAAGATCATAAAAAACAAACTATATTCTGCGAAAGCCTAAAAAATGCAGATATACTATGATAAAGATAAAGAAAAAAGCAGCTATGCTGCAACCAAGATCATAAAAAACAAACTATATTCTGCGAAAGTCTAAAAAATGCAGATATACTATGATAAAGATAAAGAAAAAAGCAGCTATGCTGCAATTAAGATCATTAATAAAATAGGTATGATGTAACTGCAAGCGATAAAAAAGCAGGTATACTGAACTAAGAATATAAAAAGAACAGACATACATTGCTAAGGTTATCAAAAAGCAGTTATGCAGTACTGAAAAACATAAATTAGAAAATACATATAATGTATAAAATATAAATATCAATAGTAAAATTGGAGGAATAAAAAAATGAGTAAAGTTATCGAGATAAATCACCCACTAATATTACATAAGTTAGCCTTCTTAAGGGATGAAAAAACAGGGTCAAAGGATTTTAGAAAGTTAGTAGAAGAAATTTCTATGTTAATGGCTTATGAAGTTACAAGAGATTTTCATACAGAAGAAGTAGAAGTGAAGACACCAGTAGCTGTGGCAAAGTGTAAAATGCTTGCAGGTAAGAAAATGGCAGTAGTTCCGATTTTAAGAGCTGGTCTTGGAATGGTTGATGGAGTATTAAATTTGATTCCAGCAGCTAAAGTTGGTCATATTGGATTATATAGAGATGAAGAAACACTTCAACCTGTTGAATATTTTTGTAAATTACCACAAGATATAGCTGAAAGAGATATTATAGTAGTTGATCCAATGCTTGCAACAGGAGGATCTTCAATAGATGCTTTAACTATGCTTAAAAATAGAGGAGCAAAAAATTTAAAATTAATGTGTTTAGTAGGTGCCCCAGAAGGAATTGAAGCTGTTAAAAAAGCACATGATGATGTTGATATTTACTTAGCATCTATAGATGAAAAATTAAATGAACATGGTTATATAGTACCAGGTCTTGGTGATGCAGGAGATAGATTATTTGGAACTAAGTAAAAAATACATCAATAAAACCCATATAAATATCTAGAGTTATTAGTATAACCCAAAATAATTTATACTTACGGGGGATGTGTAGTATGGAAAGAAGAGATAAGCATAATTATTATTTAGATATTGCAGAAACAGTTCTAGAAAGAGGAACTTGTTTAAGAAGAAACTATGGTTCAATAATAGTTAAAAACGATGAGATAATTTCTACTGGATATACAGGAGCGCCTAGAGGAAGAAAAAACTGTATTGATTTAAATAATTGCATAAGGGAAACTCTTAATGTTCCAAGGGGAACACATTATGAATTATGTAGAAGTGTACATAGTGAGGCTAATGCTATAATAAGTGCTTCAAGAAGGGATATGATTGGAGCAACACTTTATTTAGTTGGAAAAGATTCAAAAACAAAGGAATACGTAAAAGATGCTAATTCATGTTCAATGTGTAAAAGATTGATAATCAATTCAGGAATTATTAATGTTGTTATACGAGATTCGAAGGATGAATATAGAGAAATTGATGTGAATTCATGGATAGATGATGACGATTCTTTAAAAATTACTATGGAAGCAGGATATTAAATTGTGCCGAAGGCAATAATTTAAGGTGAAATCTATTGGTGGAATTTTAAAATCCATAAAAACTATGGTTTTATCCTCAACAGTTGACTACTGATTTACTAGTAGTTGACTTAATCAAGCTTAAATTGGAGGAAGTAAAAATGAGTACAAAGAAGATTATTACCATTTTTGGAACTAGACCTGAAGCTATAAAAATGGCACCTCTAGTAAAAGAATTGGAAAAAAGAGAGCAAATTGAGTCAAAAGTTTGTGTAACAGCTCAACATAGAGAAATGTTAGATCAAGTTTTAGAGTTATTTGACATCAAACCAGATTTTGATTTAAATATAATGAAAACAAAGCAGACGTTAACAGGTATTACAAGCAGGGTTTTAGAAGGTTTGGAAGAAGTGTTTCAAGAAGAAAAACCTGATATGATTTTAGTTCATGGAGATACAACAACAACCTTTGCTGGATCACTAGCTGCGTTTTATCAACAAATTAAAGTTGGTCATGTTGAAGCTGGTCTTAGAACGTTTAATAAGTACTTTCCTTTTCCAGAAGAAATGAATAGAAAGCTTACAGGAAGCTTAGCAGATTTACACTTTGCACCAACTAAGGGGTCAAAAGAAAATTTATTAAGAGAAGGCATAAATGAATCTGACATATACATTACAGGAAACACTGTAATTGATGCTATGAGACATACTGTTGAAGAAAATTATGTTTTTGAAACTGACGAATTAAATAATATAGATTTCAATAGAAAAGTTATAATGATTACAGCTCATAGAAGAGAAAACTGGGGAGAAGGAATTCAAAATATTTGTGAGGCTTTAAATAAGATAGTTGAGCAAAACACTGATGTAGAATTAGTATATTTAGTTCATTTAAATCCAGTAGTTAAAGATGTAGTTTTTGAGAGATTAGGTGGAAAGGATAGAATACATTTATTATCCCCATTAGATACTAAAGAAACTCATAATTTAATGAATAAATCATTTATGGTAATGACCGATTCTGGTGGATTGCAAGAAGAAGCACCTCATTTAGGAAAACCTGTACTAGTATTGAGAGATGTTACTGAAAGACCTGAAGCAGTTGAAGCTGGTACAGTTAAGCTTGTGGGAACTGATGTGGATAAAATAGTGAGTGAAGCTAATAAATTATTAAAAAATTCTGAAGCATATTCAAAAATGAGTAAATCTATTAATCCTTATGGAGATGGAGAAGCTTCAAGAAGAATAGCAGATGCTATATTAAAGTATTTTGAATTAAGCTCAAATGAAGTAGATGAGTTTAAAAATATAAAATAGTATAATTAGTGTATTAATTGGATTAGAGTTATGTTTTGCAAGCATATTTGCTTAATTTTTATAGAAATTAAGCAAATATGCTTTTTTGGTATGGATAATTATAAAAGTATGAAGTTTGTTTAAAATTTAACAAAATTTACTTGATAAAAAAAATAATAGAGGGTATAATTTAGATATGTTAATAATTTAACGAAAATAAATATTTTATAGAATTTTAGGAGGTCAAACATGAGAGACGTAGTTATTGTAAGTGCCGTAAGAACAGCATTAGGAAGTTTTGGTGGAGCATTAAAAGATGTATCTGCAGTAGATTTAGGAGCTTTAGTAATTAAAGAAGCAGTTAACAGGGCTGGAGTTAAACCGGAATTAATTGAAGAAGTTATAATGGGTAATGTAATTCAAGCAGGACTTGGTCAAAACACTGCAAGACAATCAACAATAAAAGCAGGATTACCACAAGAAGTTTCAGCTATGACTATAAACAAAGTTTGTGGTTCAGGACTTAGAGCAGTAAGTTTAGCAGCCCAAATGATAAAAGCTGGAGATGCTGATGTTATTGTTGCTGGTGGTATGGAAAATATGTCAGCTGCACCTTATTTATTAAAGTCTGCTAGATTCGGACAAAGAATGGGTGACGGTAAAATGGTTGACTCAATGATAAATGATGCATTATGGGATGCTTTTAATAACTACCACATGGGAGTTACAGCTGAAAATATTGCTAAAGAATGGGGATTAACTAGAGAAGAACAAGACGCTTTTGCAGCAGCTTCACAACAAAAAGCTGAAGCAGCAATTACATCAGGAAGATTCAAGGATGAAATAGTTCCAGTTGTTATCCCACAAAGAAAAGGAGACCCAAAAGTATTTGATACAGATGAATTTCCTAGATTTGGAACAACTGCAGAATCTTTAGCTAAATTAAAACCAGCATTTATAAAAGAAGGAACAGTAACAGCTGGTAATGCTTCAGGAATTAATGATGGAGCAGCAGCATTTGTTATTATGAGTGCAGAAAAAGCAGCAGAATTAGGAATTAAGCCAATGGCTAAGATTCTTTCTTATGGTTCAAAAGGATTAGATCCAGCTATAATGGGATATGGTCCATTCCATGCAACTAAAAAAGCATTAGAAAAAGCTAACATAGCAATTGAAGATTTAGACTTAATTGAAGCTAATGAAGCTTTTGCAGCACAAAGTTTAGCTGTAGCTAAAGACTTAAAGTTTGATATGTCAAAAGTAAATGTTAATGGTGGAGCAATTGCTTTAGGTCATCCAGTTGGAGCATCTGGAGCAAGAATCTTAGTAACTCTTCTTCATGAAATGGAAAAGAGAGATGCTAAGAAAGGTCTTGCAACATTATGTATAGGTGGAGGAATGGGAACAGCTCTTATAGTTGAAAGAGTTTAGTATACAAGTTCACATTCGCAACAAGTTACTATGATAAGATATATTATCATAGTAACTTTTTTATATAATAAAAATTTTAATTGATTCGGTATAAAAGAGTATACTAAAGAGGAAAATAGTATTTGAATTAGTGAGTGATTGATTAATTAATAATGAATAATTGATTAATTAATTAAAAATAAAAAATAAATTTTGAATAAGTAAAAATTTATATATTCAAATATCATATTTTGAATGTAAAGGAATTATCATTAAAAAAAACTTAAAAAAGGTGATATTTCTCCAAATTTCATAGAATTGATAAAAATAAATAACAAATTTTGTAATGAAAATGTTAACATAAAAAGCCAAATAATTATTCAATTAACAAAATATTCTGAAAAAAGACTTGAGAGCTATAATAAAAGTCAAAAAATAAGAAAAAAAAAGAAAAATGTTGAAATTGCTAAGCATTCGGGAGTATTATCGTTATAATTAACTTATATAGGATATACAGACGCAATTTAACTAAAAATAGTAATTTGTTAATGATAAACATAAAAGATATAATATATCTATTGAGGTTAAGGGGGATGTGTATGAATAAAGAGATGAATAAACTGCTTTTACAAACCATAAAATATGATTTGGTAAGTGGTATATTAGTAGCTTTAGTGATAGCATTTACTTCTACCTTTATAAATGCAGGAATCTATGCAGTAGGGATTTGTGTAGCTTTAGCTAATTTTTTGGCGTATGGATACATAATTGAAAAATATTTGAGGAAAGAAGGAAAGCAGTGGATTATATCAGTGACATATTTTTTAAGGATGGCATTCATAGTTGCTACTTTCATGCCATTTGTAAAAAATATATCTTATATGATGTACTACATGGCAGGTTTTGTTTCTCATTATATTCTATTGGTTGGATTCAACATAAAAAATAGGAAAGGAAGTGTTTAGGTTGAAGGAATTAATACCTATATTTTCCCCCGAAATTTTTGGCATTACAATCGACATTACAGCAAGCATAATAGTCGAGTGGGTTGTTATTTTAATTTTGGGAATAGGTGCTTTTCTATTAACAAGAAATCTGAAGTTGAAAGATCCTAGTAAGACTCAATCGGCTTTGGAAAAAGTTTATCAATCTATACGTGACTTGTTAGTTAGTGTTATGGGAGAAGAGTACGAGTCATTTTTGCCTTATATAGGAACATTAATGATTTATTTACTTATCTTAAATTTCACAGGATTAATAGGTATTGCGCCACCAACATCTGACTTAAGTGTAACAGCATCATTTGCAATAGTTACCTTTTTAGTTGTAAATCTAAATGCTATTAAGAAACACGGCATTTTATCTTATGGAAAAGGGTTATTGCATCCATATGCATTTATGTTACCAATTAACATAATGGAGAGATTTGTACTTTTAGTATCACTGTCCCTTCGACTTTTTGGTAATATGGTTGCAGCGGTAATAATATTGGATCTGATTTATGAACAATTAGGCCATATTGCAATGCTTGCACAACTTGGTACACCAATCTTTTTACATGGATACTTTGATTTGTTTGATGGTGGAATCCAAATGCTTGTATTTTCAATGTTAACAATGATTAACATTAAAGTAACGGCAGATCATTAAAAAAATAAAAAACTATAAAAATTTAATTATTTAGGAGGAATCACAATGGGATTAGGAGTTTTAGCAGCTGGTATAGCTGTATTAGCAGGTATTGGAGCAGGAATAGGTATAGGTATAGCTACAGGTAAGGCAGCAGAAGCTGTTGGTAGACAACCAGAACAAATGGGTAAAATTCAAACTATGTTAATTCTAGGTGCTGCACTTTCAGAAGCAACTGCAATCTATGGATTAGTAATTGCATTCTTAGTAATGAACAAATAATAACTAAATATGAGTTTGTATGAGTTAATTATATTGACTCCGAAGGGAGGATATAGGTAAAAGATGGAAATAAAATTATCAACGTTAATAATGAACTGGGTTAATTTTGGTATTATAATTTTGATTGCAAGGCATTTCTTTTGGAATAAAATAAAAGGAATACTTTCAGACAGACAAAAATATGTAAATGACAAGTTAACTAAAGCAGATGAAGATGCTGAAAAAGCAAGACTATATTTAGTTCAAAATGAACAAATTTTAAAATCAGCAAAAGAAGAAGGCAATAAAATCACCGAAATGCAAAAGCAAAAAGGTGAAAAGCTTTATGAAGAAATTGTTGGTGATGCAAAAGCAGAAGCAGTTTCTGTAAAGGAAAGAGCTAATCTAGAAATTCAAAGAGAAAAAGAAAAAGCAGAACATGAGATAAGAAAGCAAGCTGTAGATTTAGCGGTAGAATTATCAGTTAAAGCATTAGGACAACAAATTGATCAAGATACACATAGAAAACTTATCGGTGATTTTATTGCTAAGGTAGGTATGTAGGTATGTATGAATATTTAGATCGAAGATATGCTTTAGCGCTATATGAAATCGCTGAAAAAAATAATAAAGTGGATGAATATTTACAGGACTTAAGAGATATTTGCGATCTATTTGATAGCAATGAAGACTTTTATCAAGTAATTAAACATCCAAAAGTAAATACAGCTAAGAAAAAACAATTATTCAATGATTTGTTTAAAGGAAAAATTGATGAAGAACTACTTGCTTTTTTAATTGTATTAATTGAAAAGGGAAGAGTACTTTATTTAAGAGAAAAGCTAAATCAAATGGTAGACATTGATTTAGAAAGAAGAAACACTATAAGAGGTGTAGTTAAAACTGCTGTGCCACTTTTAGATGAAGAATTAGAACAATTAAAAAATATCTTTGAAAAGAAGTACGATAAAACTATATTATTTGATACAAAAATAGATAAAAGCCTTTTAGGTGGAGTTTATGTTAAAGTTGGAAATGATATTATTGATGGTACTATAAAATCAAAGATAGAAGAAATGAAAGAATTAATGCTTAAGAAAGAATAGAGGTGAATCCATGAATATTAAACCAGAAGAAATAACTTCTATTATCAAAAAAGAAATAGAAAAGTATGAGAGTGATATTAAAACAGTAGATTCTGGTACTATAATCCAAATAGGAGATGGTGTTTCAAGAGTTTATGGATTAGACAATTGTATGCAAGGGGAATTATTAGAATTCCCTAATAATGTATATGGGATGGTTTTAAATCTTGAACAAGATAACGTTGGATGTGTTCTTTTAGGAGATGAAAAAGGAATAAAAGAAGGCGATATAGTTAAAGGAACTGGAAAAGTTGTTGAAGTTCCTGTAGGGGAAGCAATGATAGGAAGAGTTGTTAATGCTTTAGGAGAACCAATTGATGGCAAAGGCCCTATAACAGCTGCTGAACACAGACCAGTTGAAACACCAGCTGCTAGTATCATTGACAGAAGCTCAGTTAATCAACCATTACAAACAGGAATTAAGGCTATAGATTCTATGATCCCAATTGGTAGAGGTCAAAGAGAACTTATAATTGGAGATAGACAAACTGGTAAAACAGCTATAGCTATTGATACAATCTTAAACCAAAAGGGAAAAGATGTTATTTGTATATATGTAGCTATTGGTCAAAAACAATCAACAGTTGCACATCTTGTTAATACTTTCACTGAAAATGGTGCTATGGATTATACTGTAGTTGTAAGTGCTACTGCATCAGAAACAGCTCCACTTCAATATATTGCACCATATGCTGGATGTAGTATAGGTGAATATTTCATGCATCAAGGTAAAGATGTATTAATAATTTATGATGATTTATCTAAGCATGCAACTGCCTATAGATCAATGTCATTACTACTTAAGAGACCACCAGGAAGAGAAGCTTATCCAGGGGACGTTTTCTATATCCATTCAAGATTGCTTGAAAGAGCAGCTAAATTGTCTAAGGAATTAGGCGGAGGTTCAATTACAGCACTTCCAATAATAGAAACTCAAGCTGGAGACGTTACTGCGTACATACCAACAAATGTTATTTCTATAACAGACGGACAAATATTCTTAGAATCTGATTTGTTCAATGCAGGTCAAAGACCAGCGGTTAATGCTGGTATCTCGGTATCGAGAGTTGGTGGTAGTGCACAAATCAAAGCTATGAAGCAAGTAAGTGGTACTCTAAGATTAGACCTTGCACAATACAGAGAATTAGAAGCATTTACTCAATTTGGGTCTGATTTAGATGCCGATTCTAGCAGAAGACTTGAAAAAGGTAAGAGACTAGTTGAAGTATTAAAGCAAGATCAATATAGTCCACTTGAAGTTGAAGAACAAGTTATGATGCTATATGCAGCAGTTAACGACTTCTTATCAGATGTTAAAGTAAGCGATATAAAGAGATTCGAAAAAGAATTCTTAGAATATGCTGATACTCACTATAGAGAACTAGGAAAATCAATTCTTACAGAAAAAACTTTGAATGATGAAATAAAAGCAAAGTTAGAAGAATCTATAGTTGAGTTCAAAAAGATATTTTTAAAAGAAGCATAGCTTAAACTTTTAAGCTATGCCCTTCTTAGGAGGTGGAAATCATGGGCGCAGCTGGACTTCTTGATATTAAGAAAAGAATTAAGTCAGTTGAAAGTACAAGAAAAATCACTAATGCAATGGGACTTGTTGCCACTTCTAAGTTAAGAAAAACTAAAAAAGAGTTTGCAGTAAACAGTAAGTTTACTGATATAACTGAACCAATTGTAAGAAATCTTGCAACTGCAGCATCTGAAGATGGAAGCAATGTTTATTTTGAAGGAAATGATAGTAAAAATAAATTATATGTTGTAATAACTTCGGATTCGGGATTATGCGGTGGGTTTAATAGTAGTGTAGTATCTCAATTAGCACAAGTTATTGGAAAGAATAGAGATACAGCGAAGGTTATTTTAGTTGGAAGCAAGGGTCTTGGTTATTTAAAGAAAATTAAGGTAGAGCCAATAGAAGAATATGTAGATATTGGAGATGTACCAACAGTAAGCGAAGCAAAAGTAATATTTGATAAAGCTCTTGAAATGTACTTAAATGGTGAGGTTTCAGAAGTAAATATCGTATATTCTGAATTCGTATCATCAGTTAAGCAGGAAACAAAATCAGTTAAGATGTTACCTATAGAGAAATCAGAAGGTAATGGTGTAGGATCATTCATTATTGAGCCTAGTGTAGAATTAGTATTAGAAGATACGCTTAATATTTATTTAAAAGGAAAAATTAGAGGCATACTTTTAAGTTCAAAATGTAGTGAACAAAGTACAAGAATGACTGCTATGGATGGAGCTACAAAGAATGCTGATGATTTATTAGATAAGTTAAAGCTTAAATTTAATAGAATTAGACAAGGTGCGATCACACAAGAAATATCTGAAATTGTTGGAGGAGCAGCAGCTCAAAATTAGTAAGGAGGTATCTTAATGCCTGGAAAGATGGGAAAAGTGGTTCAAGTAATTGGACCAGTAATAGATATAAAGTTTGATTCAGATTCCCTTCCGAATTTATACAATGCGATTGTAATTAAGGCGGGAGATAATGAATTAGTAGCAGAAGTTGAACAACACGTTGGAGATGATATAGTCAGAACAATAGCTATGTCAGCTACAGAAGGTTTAAAAAGAGGAATGGATGCTGTTGATACAGGAGCACCTATTTCTGTTCCAGTAGGTCAAGAAGTATTAGGAAGATTATTTAATGTTTTAGGAAAGCCTATAGATAATTGTGGTGATGTTGAAATCAAACAAGAATACCCAATTCATAGGCCAGCACCTAGCTTTAAAGATCAATCAGTTGAGCCTGAAATGTTTGAAACAGGTATCAAGGTAGTAGACTTACTTGCACCATATCAAAGAGGTGGTAAGATCGGTCTATTCGGAGGAGCCGGAGTTGGTAAAACAGTATTAATTCAAGAATTAATAAATAATATAGCTAAACAACATAATGGATTATCAGTATTTACTGGAGTTGGTGAAAGATCAAGAGAAGGTAACGATTTATACTATGAAATGAAAGAATCAGGGGTTATTGACAAAACTGCACTAGTGTTTGGTCAAATGAATGAGCCACCTGGAGCTAGAATGAGAGTTGCGTTAACTGGACTTACTATGGCAGAATACTTCAGAGATAAGGGCCAAGATGTGTTATTATTCATAGATAACATATTCAGATATACGCAAGCAGGTTCTGAGGTTTCAGCGTTACTTGGAAGAACACCTTCAGCCGTTGGATATCAGCCAACACTTGCAACTGAAATGGGTGCACTTCAAGAAAGAATTACATCAACAGTTAATGGATCAATTACATCAGTTCAAGCAGTATATGTTCCTGCCGATGACTTAACTGACCCAGCACCAGCAACAACATTCTCACATCTAGATGCAACAACAGTTTTATCTAGAAGTATAGTAGAGCTTGGTATATATCCAGCTGTAGATCCATTAGAATCTACTTCAAGAATTCTTGATCCAAGAATAGTTGGTGAAGAACACTATAAAGTGGCAGCAGAAGTTAAAAGAGTACTTGAAAAATATAGACAATTACAAGATATCATTGCTATCCTAGGTGTAGATGAATTAGGAGACGAAGATAAGGCGGTAGTTGCTAGAGCAAGAAGAATACAAAGATTCTTATCTCAACCATTTACAGTTGGTGAACAATTTACAGGATTAAAAGGTAAGTATGTAACTGTAAAAGAAACTATTAGAGGATTTAAAGAAATTCTTGAAGGTAAATATGATGAGTTACCTGAATCAGCATTCTTATTTGCAGGTACTATAGATGATGTTATAGAAAAAGCTAAAACTTTAGGATAAGGGGATGAGCAACTATGGCTAATACCTTTTTACTAAAAATAATAACACCAAGCCGTGAGGTTTATAGTGGAGATGTTGAAAAAATTTCTTTAAAAAGTGTAGATGGAGGATTTCAAGTATTTGCAAATCATGGAAATATGATAGCTAGTACAATACCATGTATTGCATTTTTTAAAGATGCTAAAGGTAATGATGAAGAATTATTCATTTCAAAAGCAATAGTACAAATTAATAATAATGAAATGTTAATAAGTAGTGATGCTGCTGAATTTGAAGAAGATATCGATGAAGTAAGAGCTAAGGAAGCAATGGAAAGAGCTGAAAAAAGACTTAAAGATATTGGAACTTACAATAAGCAAAGAGCTGAATCAGCATTACTTAGAGCAAAGGAAAGATTAAAATTAAAAAAATCTATTCATCATAGATAATATTTTAAGCTTACTAAAGTGTAGTAACTTTTATATAGGTGTAAATCTATATAAAAGATTTACACTTTATTTTTTTGCAATTTTTTATTCTAGATATTGACAATGTATCACAAAATTTTGAAAATTAAATACTATATAATATACAAATAATAAAGAATAAAACTTGAAGATATGGCCATAATTAAGAAAGATAAAATAAGGGGGATGTGACATGAATATAAAAATAAGTGCAGTAATTCTTATATTATTATCTTTTTTTAATTTAGGCGCTATTTCAAAAGGTATTAAAGTTGATGAAACTTCATTTAATTCTATTGAACAAAATCTTAGAAATATAAGTAAATTTAATGAAAATGGTGTAAAGCTTCAATATAAAACTAAAAATGATATAAATAGTGAGAATCTTAGGATAAAAGAATATTTAACTCAGAATATAAGCGGAAATTATAAAGAAATCCAAAAGGATCAGTTTGAAGTTGATAATAATGATTATAATATTAATGCAAAATCTTGGTATGAGAATCAATATACCTATGTTGAAATCACAATAATAAATAGAAATTCAAAGTTATCAACAGTGGATTTGAAAAATATGCTTAGAAAATTAGAAAATAAGAATTTAGAAAGTATGCAGTATTTTATTTATTATGAATGCAAAGGAATTACAGGAAATAAGGATTCGTTAGATAAATTTATAGATCAAAACAATATTCAGCATGTACAGTTATTAGAAATTAGCAATGGTTATACTGGGACAGGATATTTGAAAGATGGAAATAAGGTTAACTTTGCATTAACTCGATATAATACTGGTTCACATATAATAATTGGTACACCAATAATATTTACAACATACTAAAGCATATTGAAAAATTTATTTAATTGACTATAAATTTTGTTTTATAATGCATAATTAAAGTTTGATTTATTTTTCGAATGCTTAACAATTTATTATGGAGGATAATATGGAGAAAATAGTGGTTAAGGGTGTAAAACAGCTTAAAGGTGAAGTTGATATAAGTTCAGCAAAAAACTCGATTTTACCAATAATAGCAGCAACTATATTATGTCCAGAACCAATAATTATAGAAAATGCACCAAGATTAGAAGATGTAGAAGTTATATGTAGATTATTAAGTGAACTAAATTGTGATGTTGATATTTCCGATATTAGTAATAAATTAATAATAGATACAAAAAACATGGTAGAGATGGATGCAAATGAAGAATTAATGAGAAAAATGAGAGCGTCATTTTTAATTATGGGTCCTATGCTTGCTAGGTTTGGTTATTGCAAATTATCTTTACCAGGTGGTTGTAATATAGGCAGTAGGCCAATAGATTTACATCTTAAAGGATTTAAACTTCTTGGAGCTGAGGTTAAAACAGATCACGGATTTGTAGAAGTAAAAGCAAAAAAAATGGTGGGAAGTAGAATATATTTAGATTTTCCTTCAGTTGGTGCAACAGAAAATATTATTATGGCATCAATTTTTATTGATGGAGTAACTATAATAGAAAATGCAGCTGAAGAACCTGAGATATGGGATTTAGCTCAATTTTTAAACAAGATGGGTGCAAAAATAGAAGGGGCAGGATTTGGAAAAATAACAATTACAGGAGTAAGGAGTTTAAAAGGAACTGTGTATACTCCAATATATGATAGGATAGAAGCTGGGACATTTATGATAGCAGCAGCCATTACAAATAGTAAAATAAAGATAAATGGGATAAATGAAGAACATTTAAGACCTATAATAGAAAAATTAAAAGAATGTGGAGTAAATTTTAGTGATTATAAAAATAATTCTATAATAGTAGATGGAACAGGTACTAAAAACCCTGTTGATATAAAAACACTTCCATATCCAGGCTTTCCTACAGATATGCAGGCTCAGATGATGAGTTTATTATCTGTAGTTAAAGGTGTTAGTGTCATTACAGAAACGGTTTTTGAAAATAGATTTATGCATGTTGCTGAATTATTAAGAATGGGCGCTAATATAAAAATTGATGGAAGAACTGCCATAATTGAAGGAATAGAAAAATTAACTGGATGTGAAGTTAAAGCAACAGATTTAAGAGCTGGAGCAGCAATGATCTTAAGTGGATTATCAGCAGAAGGACAAACTGAAATAAGTGATATTTATCATATTGACAGAGGATATGTTAATATTGAAGAAAAATTTAGAAGATTAGGTGCAGAAATATATAGAGTGACTGTCTAGGGCATGTTGTATCTCATGATGTGATTGTAAAACATTATGAGATATTTTTTGTTATAAAAGGGGGGTAGTTGTTTATATGTGAAGAAAAGTTGAGTTACATAATTATCATAAATAATAATTCTAAAACATATAATAACGTAGGTTTAGGGAGGGGAATTAATGAGAATAATCAATATAAAAAACAGGAATATACAAATAAGCAATAACATATATACAATTGCTATTATGACCTTGGCGATTTTATTGACATTAATAGTATTACCAATAATATTTTTAGGATTAGGGAAGAGTAGCATTAATGCATTTAATACTGGAAATGGAGATGTAGATGTAGTTAAAGGGGGAGGAATAACATTTCCTACAAATGGGAAAGTGAAGTTATATCGTAAGGAAGAAAACAAAGTGGAAGAATTAGATTTAGAAGAATACATTATTGGAGTGGTAGCAAGTGAAGTTCCTGCAAATTTTAGTGAGGAAGCGCTAAAAGCCCAAGCTGTTGCAGCAAGAACATTTTATATGAGTAAGCGGGTGAATCCGTGTAAAGATGCAAAAAGTCATGAAGCGGAAGTTTGTGATACAAATAACTGTCAAGTATATATGAGTAAGGAAGAGAGGCTAAGTAAATGGAGTAGTAAGGATGGAGAAGATAATTGGAGTAAAATAAAAAAAGCAGTTTATGATACAAAAGGGCAGATTCTCACCTATGATGGAAGTGTGCTAGAATATCCTCAATTTTTTGCAACAAGTTCTGGAAAAACTGAAGATGCAAAAGATGTATTTTCAATTGATGTACCATATTTGAAGTCTGAGGAAAGTAAAGGGGAAGAAAATGCACCTAAATTTAAAACTAATACAGAAATTCCTATAAGTGAATTTATAAATAAAATCAATGCAAAATATCCAGAGGCAAATGTTAAAGCAGATAATTTGCCTTCACAAATCAAGATAGACAGCCATACAGACGGTGGAAGTGTAAAAATAATAAGAATAGGAAAAGAATCTATTAAGGGAACTCAATTTAGAGAGCTGTTTAATTTAAATTCAAGTAATTTTACTTTAGAATTTAATAAGGATTCAATAAAAATAAATTGCACGGGCTATGGACATGGTGTTGGAATGAGTCAATGGGGTGCAAATGCTATGGCTAAGAATGGCGATACATATGATAATATTCTTAAGCATTATTATAATGGAGTTAAGATTGCAGAAATTATATATACTTAGTTGAAAAATACTTGTTTTTTAATAGTTTATGACTATGTAAGACAAGTATTTTTTGTGTTTATTTTTTTGTTTGTAATTTTTAAAAGTGGGCATACTTTAAAATGACTTATGTAAAGAAGATTGAATAGAAAATAGTTTAAAACAAAAAATGTGGAATAAAAAAATAAAATTATGTATTAATTTTCAAAAAAAGGGAACTATATCAATAGGAGGTGTTCACTTTGAACAAAAATTTAAAAGAAAAATTTAAAAATTTATTTAGGAAGGAGGGATTTTATATCGCTTTATTCCTCTGCCTTTGCGTAATAGTGACTGTGGGTACAGTTTCGTATAAAATGCTTAATAATAAGCAGGAAGTAAATAAAACAGACGCAGATGATAGAGGCAAAGAGTTAACATTAAATACTAATGATAAACCAGCAAATCAAATTCAAAATGCTGAGAGAGCTCAAAATGATGAGAAAGTAAATAGTGATACTGTTAATAAAACAAAAACTGAAAAATCAGCTACAGTAACTACAACTAATAAAGTGAATTTTTCAAATCCATTAAATGGTATTGAAAGTAGAAAATATACTTATCCTTCACCAGTAAAAATGGAAGAAGGAATTTTTAGAACTATTAGAGGGGTAAATTTAGAAGCTAAAATAGGGACCGAAGTTAAAGCAGCAGCAGATGGAGTAGTAGAACTTGCTGAGAACTCAGGTGTTGAAGAAGGCGTAGTCATAGAAATTAAACATGCAAATGGATTAAGAACAAGATATGGAAATCTTGATGCAGATGTATCAGTAAAAAAAGGTGATAAGGTTAAAGCCAATCAAGTTATTGCAAAGGTAGGAGAAACAGCTAAGGTATTTAGTAAAGATGCCTTTGGTGAATTTTTAAATTTGCAAGTGATTGATGCCAATGGAGAGCAAGTTAATCCAGAAAAATATTTTAACTTAAAAACTAAATAACAATATAAGAAGATTATATTAGTCATTCATCCTGTTAAATGGTGAATGGCTAATAGAAAGAAAAATTGTAATTTATAAATTATTAAATCAAGGAAGTGGTATTTTGAAAGATTATATTGAAGAAAGGGTTCTAGATGTTGCAAAATATATTATAGATTCAAAAGCTACAATAAGAAAAACTGCAAAGGTTTTTGGTGTTAGTAAAAGCACAATTCACAAAGATATGACAGAAAGGCTTTTGAAAATAAATCCTGAAATTGCTCAAGAAACTCACTCGATATTAGAATTGAACAAGTCAGAAAGGCACATTAGAGGTGGAAAAGCTACCCAAATGAAATATAAAATTATTGAATCTTAGTGAAAATAAGTCTATAATATAATATTAGTAGAATTATGTAATCATAGGTATTAATATGTATTATAGGAGTGAAAAAAATAATGGGTTTTTGGAGAACAGGGATAGACTTAGCTATTGATTTAGGAACAGCAACAGTATTGGTCTATGTGAAGGGAAAAGGAGTTATACTAAAGGAACCATCAGTTGTAGCCATAAACAAAAATAATAATAAATTGTTGGCTATAGGTGAAGAAGCAAGAAAAATGATAGGAAGAACTCCAGGAAATATCGTTGCAGTTAGACCACTGAGAGAAGGAGTTATTTCTGACTATGATATAACTCAAAAAATGTTGAAAGAATTTATTAAAAAAGCATGTGGAAAGAGAAATGTTAGAGCACCAAAGGTTATTGTATGTGTACCATCTCAAGCTACAGAAGTAGAAAAGAGGGCTGTTATTGATGCCGCTATGAATTCAGGTGCTAAAACGGTTCGTTTAATAGAAGAACCGCTTGCAGCTGCTATTGGGGCTGGTTTAGATATAACAAAGCCAAGTGGATGTATGGTAGTTGATATTGGAGGAGGGACTTCTGATATTGCTGTCATTTCTTTAGGTGGAGTTGTAGAAAGAGATTCAATAAAAGTTGGTGGAGACAAATTTGATGATGCTATAATTAAATATGTTAGAAATGAATACAAGCTAATGATTGGAGAAAAAACGGCTGAAGATTTAAAAATAAATATTGGATCAGCATTTAAAAATTCTAGAAGTTTAACTTGTATGATGAAGGGAAGAAATCTTGTTACAGGATTACCAGATGAAGTGGAAATTACTACAGAAGAAGTAAGAAATGCTATAAAGGAACCTGTAGAAGCAATTGTTGACACAGTAAAAAGAGTATTAGAAAGAACACCACCTGAGTTAGCTTCAGATATAATTGAAAGAGGAATAGTAATGACAGGTGGAGGAGCATTAATACATGGTTTGGATAAGCTTATAGAGTTTAAAACAGGAGTAACTGCAATTGTTGCTGAAAATACTGTTGAATGTGTTGTTAATGGAACCGGTGAAGTACTTAATTATCTAGACAAGTTAGATAATGAAGTGAATGCTCAACAAATTGTTCTTGTAGAATAATGAAGGAATAAATAACAGTCCAAAATTTATTTTAGACTGTTATTTATTTTTTAATCTTAAAGCATTGGAAATTGTTCGTGATTTAAAGCATAGGCTTCTATAAATAACCTAGATATTATCTTGGCCATATTCATAATAAAGGATAGTCTTATACTGCGTGAAAAGAAGAATTCAGAATTATCACTTGAGTCAACGATTCCAATAACAGATGCTATACCAACGTCAGGAAGCTCTTTCCCTACTCCTTTTCCAGGATGTATGGCATAATCTCTTATTCGAATTTGCCCAATATCATCTTCATCTCCTAAACAAGCATCAATTCCAATTATGGAGGCATTTGGATGTTTTACACGTATCTCGTCTAAACGTTCATCTATATTTAAAGCGTGAATTGGAGCTGATAAAGTACCGTAAACAGGGAGAGGAAAAAAGTTTTCGGTTAAAATAGATCCAACTAAAGGACCTAAACAATCTCCAATGCATTTGTCAGTACCTATACAAACTATTACAGTATTTTCTGAAAGAAAATTTTTGATTTTTAGAGTTAAATTATGATGAAACTCAAAAGTATAATTAATGTCTGGCTTTAGCATAAAGGATATATCCCCCTTTCACAATATATATATATGTGAACTAAGAAGAAGATAGTATAAAAAAATAAATTATGGGAATAAATACTATAAAAGGAGATTTGTATGAAAAGAATTTTTGTGTATTTTATTCTAATTTTAACAATAATAATTAATATATATTTATTATTGTATTGGAATCCTGGGAAATTAAATAATGATAAGGGAGATTACAGCAAGGAAGTATTATCTTTTACAAAAAGTCCATATAAAGTTGATAAAAGTACAATGTTGGAGAAACTATCATCAGATGATAAGAAGGATATAGAAAAGATCATAAAAAAGTTGTCTGCATTTGATGTTGAAACAATAAGAGAATATTTTAATGATGCAAATGAACAGGAAGGAATAGTAAATATATTTAAACTTTTAAAAAAGAGATTATTGATAGAAGATTATAAAAAGATAGAAGAGATAAGTTCTAAGTATATAGATATTGATAATATAAATAAAATAATTAAAAAGAAAAAATAATTTAGATTAGTATATTAAAATGAAGTATATTGCAGAAATATGGAGTAAGTTGGGCTTAATTTCTGCAAATGCATGATTATAAGAGTTGAAATAAATACAATTTGCAGATATACTAGTCATTGTTGATTGATTGTCAAGCAACTGCTGTGAAAACAGAATAAGGAGGAATTCCCGAGTGGCCAAAGGGGGCAGACTGTAAATCTGTTACGTTTCGTTTCGATGGTTCGAATCCATCTTCCTCCACCAATAAATGGGCGCATAGCTCAGCTGGGAGAGCACCTGCCTTACAAGCAGGGGGTCACAGGTTCGAGCCCTGTTGTGCCCACCATTTAAAAGATAATAGCTGTTAAATCAATTGTTATTTTAAACCACAAATTGTTAGCTTTTAATTGAAAAGCTTAACTGTTAACTATAGAGTCAACTGTGAACTGTAATTATTAACTGTAAACTGAATATGCTGGCATGGCTCAACGGTAGAGCAGCTGACTTGTAATCAGCAGGTTGTAGGTTCGATTCCTATTGCCAGCTCCAATAATATAATTATAGTAAAATTGAGTTGTATTATTAAAATTAAATATGGAGGAATTCCCGAGTGGCCAAAGGGGGCAGACTGTAAATCTGTTACGTTTCGTTTCGATGGTTCGAATCCATCTTCCTCCACCAATAAATGGGCGCATAGCTCAGCTGGGAGAGCACCTGCCTTACAAGCAGGGGGTCACAGGTTCGAGCCCTGTTGTGCCCACCATTTAAAAGATAATAGCTGTTAAATCAATTGTTATTTTAAACCACAAATTGTTAGCTTTTAATTGAAAAGCTTAACTGTTAACCATAGACTCAACTGTGAACTGTAATTGTTAACTGAATACGCTGGCATGGCTCAACGGTAGAGCAGCTGACTTGTAATCAGCAGGTTGTAGGTTCGATTCCTATTGCCAGCTCCAATAATATAATTATAGTAAAATTGAGTTGTATTATTAAAATTAAATATGGAGGAATTCCCGAGTGGCCAAAGGGGGCAGACTGTAAATCTGTTACGTTACGTTTCGATGGTTCGAATCCATCTTCCTCCACCAAAAGAATAAACTACTATGTTTATTCTTTTTTTATATAAAATTTCTCTATTCTCTATATATAGAATTTATCTACGAATATTGACTAATAATTTCTTTTATGGTAGTATAATATATGAAAATTAAATAGAAACTCTTATCAAGAGAGGTGGAGGGAAAGGGCCCGATGAAACCCGGCAACCTGTATTATATAAGGTGCCAATTCCTGTAGGATGATTTCTACAAGATAAGAATAAGTGATTGTTGAAATCATGCTCTTCTTATCGAAGAGCTTTTTTTTATATTTAAGTTTGTGCACACTTAAATACTAGTCTAATATTAAAAAATAAAATTAAGGAGAGAGTTAAATGAGAAGATTATTTACTTCAGAATCAGTTACAGAAGGACATCCAGATAAAATGTGTGATCAAATATCAGACGCTATCTTGGATTCTATATTAGAAAAAGATCCAAATGCTAGAGTTGCTTGTGAAACATGTACAACTACTGGTATGGTTATGGTAATGGGAGAAATAACAACAAATTGTTATGTTGATATCCCAAAAGTTGTTAGAGAAACAGTAAGAGGAATAGGGTATGATAGAGCCAAATTTGGTTTTGACTGTGATACTTGTTCAGTACTTACATCAATAGATGAACAATCAGCTGATATTGCAATGGGTGTAGACGAAGCTTTTGAATCTAAGAAAGGTGAAAAGGATGAAGTTGAAGCTGTTGGAGCTGGAGACCAAGGAATGATGTTTGGTTTTGCAACTAATGAAACAGAAGACTATATGCCTCTTCCAATATATATGGCTCATAAGCTATCAAGAAGACTTACAGAAGTAAGAAAAGATAAAACATTAGAATATTTAAGACCAGATGGTAAGACCCAAGTTACAGTTGAATATGAAGATAATCAACCAAAGAGAATTGATACTATTGTTATATCAACTCAACATGATGAAAAGATTTCTTTAGAACAAATTCAAGAAGATCTTAAGAAATATGTTATTGATGCAGTTGTTCCAGCTGAATTATTAGATTCTGAGACTAGATATTTCATTAATCCAACAGGAAGATTTGTTGTTGGTGGACCACAAGGTGATTCTGGATTGACTGGAAGAAAAATAATAGTAGACACATATGGTGGATATGGAAGACATGGTGGTGGTGCTTTCTCAGGAAAAGATCCAACAAAGGTAGATAGATCAGCTGCTTATGCTGCAAGATGGGTAGCAAAAAATTTAGTAGCAGCAGGTGTTGCTGACAAATTAGAAATTCAAGTGGCATATGCTATTGGTGTTGCTAAACCAGTTTCAATAGAAGTAGAAACTTTTGGAACAGGAAAAGTAAGCGAAGAAAAAATTGTTGAAATAGTAGAAAAAGTATTTGATTTAAGACCAGGAGCTATAATCAGAGATCTTGACTTAAGAAGACCTATTTATAAGCAAACAGCTGCTTATGGTCACTTTGGAAGAAATGATCTTAACTTACCTTGGGAACAATTAAACAAAGTAGATGAAATAAAGAAATATCTTTAATAAATATAGTAAGAAGGCTATCTCTGAGTGCTAGAGGTAGCCTTTTTTACTTTTTGATATGGTTGACTAAAAATTAATCATGAATAATTAATTATTCACTTAAAGTAGGAAAGTATATTATTGATTGAAATATTGATATTTATGGTATAATTAAGAAATGCAAATAAGGTTTTAAACTAAGTTATTGTCTGTTATTAGTGTTTTGAATAATACAAATTAAAGATTTGGAGAGATTTTATGGAAGTTCTAAAAGGTTTTGTTGAAAGTATAGTTTTTAAAAGTGAAGATACTGGATATGTGGTGTGTAAAATTAGAAGTGATAATAATCTAATTAGCGCAGTAGGAACAGTTCCTTTTTTAAAAGAAGGCCAAAATGTGAAGTTAACAGGATATTATACTGTACATAAACAGTTTGGAAATCAATTTAATATTCAAGATTACGAAGAACTTCTTCCAACCTCTTTAGATGGGATAGAAAAATATTTAAGTGCAGGAGTAATTCATGGAATTGGTCCTGTTACAGCTAAGAAAATAATAGAGAAGTTTGGGGAAGAAACCTTAGGAATAATGGAAAATCACATTGAAAGACTTATGGAAATTGAGGGGATTGGAGAAAAAAAGTTTCAAATTATATATGAATCGTATATTGAGCAGCAGGGGTTAAAGGATATTATATTATATTTTCATAAGCATGGAGTAACTAATAATCAATGTATTAAGATTTATAAGAAATTCGGACCAAATGCAAAGCAAATAGTATCAAATAATCCTTATATATTATGTGATGAGATTTCAGGTATTGGATTTAGAACTGCAGATAGAATTGCAAGGAGCATAGGAATTCAAAATGATTCTGAGTTTAGAATTCAAAGTGGAATTAAGTATGTAATGAATCAATTTTGTGCTGCCGGAAACACATTTATGCCTATTAAAGATATAATAGAACAGTGTGAGGAGAATCTAGTAATAGCTAAGGAATTAATTGAGAAAAGTATATATGATATGGCAGCAGAGCAAAAGATAGTCGTTGAAAATATTAATGGAATGGAAGCTGGTTTTTTACTTCAATATTACTATTGTGAGCTTGGAGTAACAAGCAAAATAATAACGTTAGGTTTGCAACAAATACAAACTATAAATTCAGATATTGATTTTGAAATAGATGTTTTTGAAAAAGAACAAAAAATACAATTTGCCCCATCTCAAAGAGAAGCAATTATTGGAGCTTTTAATAACGGGATAGAAATAATAACAGGTGGTCCTGGAACTGGAAAAACTACCATTATAAAAGCTATTATTCACATTTATGAGAATAATGGCATGAAGGTAATACTTGGAGCTCCAACTGGAAGAGCAGCTAAAAGAATGACTGAATCAACTGGAAGAGAAGCAAAAACCATTCATAGACTTTTGGAAATGGGTATTTCGGAGGAAGATGAATCAGTTTTTGAAAGAGGAGAATCCTCGCCATTAGATTGTGATGTTATTATAATTGATGAAGCATCTATGATTGATATAATTTTAATGCAAAATTTGCTCAAGGCAATTAAATTAGGAACAAGACTAATAGTTGTTGGAGATGTTGATCAGTTACCATCAGTTGGACCAGGAAACGTATTAAAAGATCTTATAGAAAGTGAATATATAAAAGTTGTAAGGCTAAAAGAAATATTTAGGCAAGGCTCAGAAAGCTTGATTATAGTAAATGCACATAGAATTAATGAAGGAAAGATGCCTTTGTTAAATCAAAAGGATAAGGACTTTTTTTTCATTAGTGAGGAACATCAAGATAGAATTGTAGGCTTGATAATAGATTTAATAAGCAGACGACTTCCTAAATTTAATACATCATGGGATATATTAAAAGATATGCAGGTATTGACGCCCATGAGGAAGGGAACATTAGGAGTAGCTAATTTAAACGCCAGACTCCAAGAAATATTTAATCCACCATCGAAGGATAAAAAAGAAAAAACTTCTCGAGATATAGTTTTTAGAGAAGGAGATAAAGTAATGCAGACTAAAAACAATTATACATTAAAATGGATTAACATAAATAGTTATGGTGAAAATGAAGGCGTTGGAGTTTATAATGGTGATTTGGGATTTATTAAGAGTATTGATGAAGAGAGAAAAGCTTTAACAATTATTTTTGATGATGAAAGAAAAGTAATTTATGATTTTAATTTTCTAGATGAACTAGATTTAGCATATGCTACTACAATTCATAAAAGTCAAGGTAGTGAATTTAAGGTGGTTGTTATCCCTGCCTTTATGGGATCACCGTTTTTAATGAATCGTAATTTACTTTACACAGGAATAACAAGAGCCAAACAATTGGTAGTTGTAGTTGGGTTTCAAAAGGCATTAATGTATATGATTAATAATACAAATAGTATAGAAAGATATTCAGCTTTAAAATATAGAATAAGAGATATAATAGCTAAAGATGAATTTGAAGAGTAATTGAAAGGAGATTGTAATGCATGAGTAACGAATGTAAAGTAACAGATCAAGATTTAAAATATGCATTTGATAAAATAGACTATTGGTATAAAAAAAATATCAAATTTTTAACCATAGTTACAGTTCCCTTTAATACTTCATGTGTTTTTTCAAACATAATAAGTAAACTTTCAGAGGATAATGGAAAAGTGCTATATGTGTGGGGGAAAAGTGGAGAAAATAAAGAGCTGCTCAGTGCAATCAAAGAATTCAATTCAAGTGTAACTCATTCCTATATTGAAAAAGGAAAAACAAATTCTAATCTTACTTTTGTAAATTATAATAATTTATTTAAAGTTACCGAACTTTTTGATTTAATTATTTTTGATGATATAACTTACTTTTCTAACTTAAATAGTGGAAATGTTAGAGAGATATTAGATGTTTGTGCAGAAATAGGGGAAAGGGTTTTATTGTATAGCATAGAAAAATTAGCTTTAGTTGGGGAAAAATTTGAACTTGCAGCTTATAATTATAAGAAACCATTTGTTGAGCCGAGAATATTGACAACTAGAATTGATTTAAATACAGATATTCCTTTCACTCTGTATGATTATCTCAGATGGTTTAAAGAAAATAATCATAAAGTGGTTATTTATACACCAACTAATGAAAAATTGAATTTAGTTTACGATTATTTTTGTAATAAGTTGAAGCTTTCTGATGTAAAAATAATGAAAGCATCTAAAGAAGATGAAATAAAATTATGTGAGAAGGTATTAAAATATAAGGATAAGGCAATATTTGTAATAACAAATAAAATAGAGGAGTTACTTGAATATTGTTATATGGATGATGCTGTAATTTTATTCTCTGATAATGAGAGATATACTTATAAAAAGATATTATATATATGTGGACAAATAAGGAATATGAATTTAACATTACCAGAAGTTCTTTTAGTATCAAATGATATATCAGAAGATATGGAAAAAGCAAAAAATATGGCAAGAAATTTCAATAAAAAGGTATGGGAAAAACGTTTAATAGAATTGTAAAAAAACTCTTTGATGGATTGATTGAAATAATATATCCGAGAGAAAATTATTGCATTATTTGCAAGGAGGATGATTGCTTTGGAATATGTGATTCATGCAAGAGAAGTATAAAGACAATAGGCAAGGAATATCAAGATAAAATAATAAGCTATGGATATTATGGAGGAGTCTTAAAAGATTTAATACTAAGATTTAAGTACAAAAAAAATTTTACAGCAGGGGATATTTTATCAGAATTTCTAGAAGAATATATGATTAATAATATTGATTATAAAGGATATATATTAACATATATACCTTTATCAAAAAAATCCCAAAGAAACAGGGGCTTTAATCAGTGTGAATATATAGCCAAAAAAATAGCGAAAGACTTATCTATTGAAGTTTTTGAAATTCTAGTTAAACAAAGGGAAACAAAAGAGCAAAAGACTTTAAAAAAAGATGAAAGATATGAAAATATAAAAGATGCTTTTAAATTGAAGAATACAGTAACTATAAATAATGGAAAATTTATAGTTATTGACGATGTAACAACTACAGGTGCAACACTTTATGAAGCATATAAATTATTAAAAAAAAGCAAAGCAAAAGATATAAAACTCTTGACCTTAGCTAAAAGTCATATATAATAGTAATGTAAAGCTAGGTTTGTGGTTGAAAGTCGAAGCTAGTCGCAGGCAAAACGATCCACGTAATTTAGATAAAATGTCTAAGGAGCATGGTGCGGTATAGAAGTAAGTCCTGCCAGTTTATAAACTGAGAGGGTTAGTAGTGAGGAATTAAATTTTATTAGCAAAAGCTCCAGCAGGCGGGTGTGGGGTCAAAAACCAGGTCAACTAGCTTTACCTTACATACAAATTAATTGATTCTATATTTGTAAATTAACTTATTTGAAGTAAGTTGATTTTTTTTGGATAGAATTTTCAGAATTGACTGATAATTCTCTTGTTAAGTTCGATAAAAAGTGATAAAATATTAATAACTTAAACATATTAAGTTATTAACTTTTTCAAATGAGAGGGGCTGGAATTTATGAAAGTCACAGTTATAGCAAAAAATATGGAACTTACAGATGCGCTAAAGGAAATAGTGCAAAAAAAGATAAGCAAATTGGAAAAGTATTTTGATTCTAATGTAGATGCTAAGGCTACATTAAGTGTACAAAAAAGTAGACATAAAATAGAAGTGACTATTCCATTTAATGGGGTAATATTGAGAGGCGAAGAATCAACATCAGATATGTACAAGTCTTTAGACTTGGTAGAAGATAAATTAGAAAGACAAATCAGAAAACAAAAAACTAGGTTATCGAGAAAACATGGTGGGTCATTAAGATTTGGAGAATTAGGAAGTGTTGAGGATAATACTGCAGAAGAAGAACATGGTAAATTAGTTAAAGTAAAAAAATTTGGTATTAAACCAATGAATTCAGAAGAAGCAATCCTTCAAATGGATTTAATAGGACATAATTTTTTTGTATATGAAGATGCCGATAGTGGCAAAGTTAATGTGATTTATAAGAGAAAAGATGGAGATTATGGTTTGTTAGAACCAGAATTAGGATAAAATAAAAAGCAGCTGTCTAAGTATGCTACTAAAAAGCATTTTAGGCGGTTGCTTTTATTATATAACAATATATTATTATATAATGAAAGATAATGAAGCGATTAAAAATTTTATAGCTATAGGTTGGAATAATATTTGATATATTGGTAAATTATATTATATAAGTGATAAAAATATATAAAAGTATTTATTTATATGTTATGTTTTAGTGATAAATTTGTAATGGAATTATTACGATTAAATTAAAATTTGATGTTTTATTCAGTATTTATAACAAAAATCACTAGTTTTCTTGAAAATAAGCTATGTAAAATGCTATAATTATAAAATACGTAAATTAATAAATTGTATTAGTAATTAATATGAAATATAGAATTTCGAAAGGATGACATTATGGGACTATTAGATGCCGTATTTGGAACATATAGTGAAAGAGAAGTTAAGAGACTTAAACCTACTATACAAAGAATAAATGAATTAGATGAAGCAATGCAAAAGCTTTCTGATGAAGAATTAAAAGCTAAGACTGTTGAATTTAAAGAAAGATTAGGAAATGGTGAAACTTTAGAAGATATTTTACCAGAAGCATTTGCAGTTGTAAGAGAAGCTTCAACAAGAGTATTAGGGATGAAGCATTATGACGAACAGCTTATGGGTGGTATGGTACTTCATCAAGGAAGAATATCAGAAATGAAAACTGGTGAAGGTAAAACTTTAGTTGCAACATTACCAGCATATTTAAATGGATTAAGTGGAAATGGAGTTCACATTGTTACAGTAAATGATTATCTAGCAAAAAGAGATGCTGAGCAAATGGGTGAATTATATGGATTTTTAGGATTGACTACAGGTGTCATTGTACATGAATTAAACAATGATCAAAGAAGAGAATCTTATGGTTCAGATATTACTTATGGAACTAATAATGAGTTTGGATTTGACTACTTAAGAGATAATATGGTTGTTTATAAAGAAGAAAGAGTACAAAGACCATTAAATTTTGCAATAGTCGATGAAGTTGACTCAATTTTAATTGATGAAGCTAGAACTCCACTTATAATTTCAGGTCAAGGTGAAAAATCTACTGAATTTTATAAGGTTGCAGATTATTTTGCAAAGAAATTAGTTGCTGAAAAGGACTTTACTAGAGATGAAAAAGCTAACGCTGTTATGTTAACTGATGAAGGTGTTAGAAAAGCAGAAGTTACATTTAAAGTAGACAATTATGCTGATGCTGATAATATTGAATTACAACATTATGTAACTCAAGCATTAAAAGCTAATTTTGCCATGAGAAGAGATAAAGATTACATGGTTAAAGAAGGAGAAGTAATAATAGTCGATGAATTCACAGGAAGACTTATGGAAGGTAGAAGATATTCTGATGGTCTTCACCAAGCTATAGAAGCTAAGGAAGGCGTTAAGATTGCAAGAGAATCAAAAACTCTAGCTACTATTACATTCCAAAATTACTTCAGAATGTACAAGAAGTTAGCAGGTATGACTGGTACAGCTTTAACTGAAGAAAATGAATTTAGAGAAATATATGGATTAGACGTTATTGTTATTCCAACACATAGACCAATAGCAAGAAAAGATAATCCAGATTTAGTATTTAGTACTGAATTAGGAAAAATCAAAGCTGTTGCATCAGAAGTTGAAAAAGCTCATGCTAAAGGACAGCCAGTATTAGTTGGTACAGTTAGTATTGAAAAGTCAGAACTTCTTTCAAGTATGCTTAAGAAAAAAGGTGTACCACACCAAGTATTAAATGCTAAATTCCATGAGCAAGAAGCTGAAATAATCAGTCATGCTGGTGAAAAGGGAATGGTTACTATAGCTACTAACATGGCTGGTAGAGGTACTGATATTAAGCTTGGTGAAGGTGTAGTTGAACTTGGTGGTCTTAAGATAGTAGGTACTGAAAGACATGAATCAAGAAGAATAGATAACCAATTAAGAGGACGTTCAGGAAGACAAGGAGATCCAGGTGAATCAACATTCTTCATTTCATTAGAAGATGATTTAATGAGAATATTTGGTTCTGAAAAAATTCAAGGTGTTGTTGAAAAGCTTGGACTTCAAGAAGAAGAAGCAATTGAAAGTAAAATGGTTTCAAAAGCTATAGAGAATGCTCAAAAGAAGGTTGAAGGAAATAACTTTGATATAAGAAAACAATTATTAGGTTATGATGATGTAATGAATGTTCAAAGAGAAGTTATTTATAAGCAAAGAGCAGAAGTTCTTGAAGGTGAAGATGTAAAAGAAGAAATATTATCTATGATGAAGGATATTATTACTGATGCTGTTAATACACATATTACAGGTGAAAGTGAAAATTATAGAGAAGAATTCTTACATCTAATGGTAGCATTACAAGACATATGTGTAGTACCAGGAATGATTAACTTACCAAGTCTTGAGAATTTAGCAAATGATGAAATAGTTGAAAATATTTATGAAGCTGCACGTAAAGTTTATGAACAAAAAGAAGAAGAATTTACAGCAGAAAGATTAAGAGAAATTGAAAGAGTAGTTCTTTTAAGAGCAGTTGATACTAATTGGATGAATCATATAGACAATATGGATCATTTAAAACAAGGTATTGGATTACAATCATTTAAACAAATTGATCCAGTCCAAGCATACCAAATGGAAGGTAGCGAAATGTTTAATGAAATGATCGGAAAGATCAAAGAAGAAACTATAAAGCTATTGTTCCATGTTAAGATTGAAAGAACTCCAGAAAGAGTTAGAGTTGCACAAGAAACTGCTGCAATACATGAAGAGTCATCAAGCTCAGCGGTAGGTCCTGGAGGTCATCCAACACCAGGTCCAGGACAAAGTGAAGGACCAGTACCAGGTCCAGTTAGAAATACTGATAAGCATGGCAGAAATGAATTATGTTCATGTGGAAGTGGAAAGAAATATAAGAACTGTTGTGGAAGAGAAGCTTAGGCATTTTACAGTTGTCAATTTACAGTTTACAATTATGAACTTAGAGAGTAGAGTTCCAAGTTTATAGTTGGTGATTGTAAATATACAGCTAATAGTTAGTTGATGAAGTTAGAAGCTCTATGGAGTTTTTAAGAGAGTAGATTTTTTAAAGAATATATGTGATATAATAGATTCCGTAGAGTTTTTTAAGAATTGCCTTTTTATAAAAAAGCAATTTGAATTAGATTTCTACGGAATTCTTATTAATTGAAACTTAATTCTTTTATAAATTATGAAGATTCAACTAAACATAAAGTAAATAAAAAAGTTTTACTAAAGATACAAAACTATAAATTTAATAGTAAACTGAATATTCAACTGTAAAATATAAATCATGACCTCAACTGCAACCTACAAATAAAAACTGTAAACTATGAACTATAAACTAAAATGTAAACTGTAACCTTAGACTCTACTGTAAACTGTACATTGTAAACTGTGTAAATCGCAACTCAACTGTTAACTGTGAATTGTAAACTGTAAACTAAACAAAGGGGTGGTTAAATGATTATTGAGCTAGAAAAAGAATTAATGAAGCTTACTAATATAAAAAAATCAATAGAAGAAATGGGGGCTTCACTTTGACAGAGCAGGCTTAGAAAAAGAACTGCATGAATTAGAATGTCAAATGCAAGAAGCTGGTTTTTGGGATGATATTAAAAGAGCAGAAGAAGTTACTAAAAAAAGTAAGTCCATAAAAGATCAAATAGAAAAATTTGATAAGTTAAGATCGAAAGTTGAAGATGTTGAAGTTTTAAAAGAAATTATGGAAGATGATGATGAAGAATCTGCCAATGAAATAATACAATCTATACGAGAAGTAGAAGCTGAAATTGATGACTATAATATGAAGATTCTTTTATGTGGAGAGTATGATAAAAATAATGCTATTTTAACTTTACATGTTGGCGTTGGAGGTACTGATGCCAATGATTGGACAGAAATGCTTTTAAGAATGTATACAAGATGGTGCGAAAAACAAGGATATAGTGTTGAAACTATAGATTTGCTTCCAGGAGATGAAGCTGGAATTAAAAGTGTTACATTAAAAATAACTGGTGAATATGCATATGGTTATCTAAAGGCGGAAAAGGGAATTCACAGATTAGTTAGAATTTCTCCATTTAATGCAAATGGTAAGAGACAAACTTCTTTTGCATCTATGGAAGTACTTCCCGAACTTACAAAAGAGCAAGATATTGAAATTAAAGCTGATGATCTTAGAATAGATACTTATAGATCAGGTGGGGCTGGAGGACAGCACGTTAATAAAACAGATTCAGCAGTAAGAATCACACATCTTCCTACAGGAATAGTAGTACAATGTCAAAATGAACGAAGTCAATTTGCAAATAGAGATACTGCTATGGAAATGTTGAAGTCTAAATTAGTTGAATTAAAAGAAAGAGCTCACAAAGAAAAGATTGAAGACTTAACTGGAGATTTAAAGGATATGGGCTGGGGAAGTCAGATAAGGTCATATGTATTCCATCCATATAGTATGGTTAAAGATCATAGAACAAATGTAGAAACTTCAAATGTTACTGCAGTAATGGATGGAGATATAGATATGTTTATAAATGCATATTTAAAAAATTAATTTTTAGAAAAATAAATATTAGAAAAGTAGAAAGGATACTAAATCGAATTAAGGTTCCTTTCTATCGATTTACATGAATATATATTACCATTTTCAGTAGTACCAGTAGGCTATCCAGCCAAACAAAGCAGTGAGGTTGTTGATAGATTCAATAAAGATAAAGTTCATTATGAAGGGTGGAGATAATATGATTAAAATTGTTGCTAAAAATTTCGTGAAAAAAGAAAATATAGATGAAGTAATAAAACTTTCAAAAGAATTAGTGGATGAAACAATTAAGGAAGAAGGCTGCATAAGTTATGAAATGTATCAAGATGTAAATGATAATAGTATACTTACTATGATAGAAACTTGGGAAAATAGAGATGTGTTAGCTAAGCATTCAAAATCAGAACATTTTCAAAGAATAGTTCCGATGATGTCTACACATATGGAAAAACCAGCAGAAATGAATATATATACTAAAATATTATAAACATATAGAATATAGAAGACATTCTTAGGAGTGTCTTCTATATTTTTACTTGTATATAAATTTAAATTTATATTGATTTATAAAAAATATCTATTAATGAATAAACAGATATGAGAACAACGCAAATATATAATGATATATTTAGTCCTGGTTTTAGTATGCACATAATACCACCTCCAACTAATGCAAGCATTATTACAACACTGACAAATTTAAAAAAGCCAGATTTATTTGTTAAAAGAGTTACAACTGATGAAAACATAATAAGAATTAACACCAAAAAATAAAAAATATCCTTTAATTTATCTGAATAACTCATTATTTGAAATTCGTTAAGTGCAAGTGCTGAAAGTAGAAAAAGTAAAGAAAAAGAGCATATTTTACTAATATTTTTTATCATAAATAACCACTCCTTTTGGTAAAAATTTACATAATAATTATACAGTTATATTTATATATAGGCAATAGGAATATAATTATGAAAATAGTTCCTAAAATTTAAGAAATCTATGATAAAATGTAGATATAACTGAAAGAGGAGTTGAATATATGAAAATTCTAATAGGTGAAGATGAAAAAGATATAAGGAATCTTATTTCATTGCATATGAGAAAAGAAAATTATGAAGTATATGAAGCCTGTGATGGAAGAGAAGCATTAACAATATTTGAAAATGAAAAAATAGATTTAATTTTATTAGATATAATGATGCCAAATGTTGATGGTATTTCCGTGATACAAAAGGTAAGAGCTGTATCAACCATTCCTATAATTTGTATTACGGCAATGGGAAATGATTCAGATAAAGTTTTGGCATTAGGACTTGGTGCTGATGATTATTTGGTAAAACCTATAAGCCCAATTGAGTTATCAGCAAGAGTTGCTTCTAATCTTAGAAGATGTTATAAATATGCAGAGCATAAAGAGTCGACATATACAACTGGAGATTTAAAGTTACTTACTGAGACTTTTGAAGTATATAAAGGGGATAAAAAACTTGAATTAAATCCAAAAGAATTTAAAATTTTGAAATTACTTATTTCTAATTTGGGTAAAGTGTTCACTAAAAAGCAAATTTATGAGGAAGTATGGGAAGAAGCATATTTTGGTGATTCTAATAATATAATGGTTCATTTAAGCCATATAAGAGAAAAAATTGAGGACGACCCTAAAAATCCTATTTACATTAAAACCATAAGAGGTATAGGTTATAAAATTGAGAGGGTTAATGTAAATGAAAGCTAAGAAAATAAAAAGAAGTGTTACAACTGAATTTTTTGTTACATACTTTTTAGGATATATAGGCATTACTTTAATAATATTATTGTCTGTGGTAATATCTTTTATGTCATATGAGTTTTTTTGTAGATCGAGTAAGTTCAATTCATATTTTGAAGAATTGGGAACAAAATTGACAACAGATAGTACTAGTGTAACTGATGAAGAATTAGCAATTGTTGATGGGTTTGTGATAAAAATACAAAATGATAAGGTCTCTTTTTCTAAAGGAAATGTTATTAAAGAATTTAATAATTTAAGTTTAGAAAGTTATATGAAGTTCTTTGGGGTAAATAAGGATAACAAGACATCATTGAATGATGATTTTTTGGCTTATACTATAATGAACGGATTTAATAGTTCTGTATTTAATACAGAGAATGATATTAAGTATACAATCTTTACTAAATATCTAGAAGAAGAAAATTCTTTAATTGTTATGGGATGTCCTTATGAACAAATTACAGTACCTAATAAAATTACTAAAATAATTCCTCATAATTTTATTATTAAGATTATAAGTCTGATTAACGTGTCTGCAATTCTTTTAATTGTTTATATTTTGGCAAGAGTATCGTCAAAAGCTTTCATAAAGCCAATAAAGACATTATTAAAAGGGGTTATAGAAATATCTCAAGGTAATTATGATATAGAAATCAATATCAATACAAAGAATGAATTCCTTGAACTGGCTAATGGATTTAATATGATGGCAGAAACAATAAAAAATGAACGAAAAGAAAAGGAAAAATTAGAAAAAGCAAAAGAAACTTTAATATTAGATATATCACATGATTTGAAAAATCCACTTGCTTCAATTTTAGGTTATAGCGAAACTTTGATTAACAATACAGATTTAGATGAAAGTGAAAAAACGGAATATCTAACTATAATAAATAAGAATTCTCAAAGGGCTAATAAGTTAATAACAGATTTGTTTGAATTTTCCTTATATGCAAAGACTGATTATGAATTAATAACAGCAAAAATAGATATTTGCGAATTTTTAAGACAGACCATTGCAAACTATATCGCAGAATTTGATCATAAAAAATTTCAATATGATTTTGATATATGTGAAGATGCATATTTTGTAATGGCTGATGAAGAAAAGCTAGCTAGGGCAATTAATAATATTTTAGATAATAAAATTAAATATAATTCAGAAGGAAATACCATAGGAATAAAGACTGAAATTAGAGGAAATTGTTTTTATATTATATTATCAGACGATGGTGAACCTATTCCGCAGGAATATAAAGAAAATATATTTAATCCATTTGTTAGGGTTGATAAATCTAGAAATTCTAAAACAGGTGGGACAGGACTTGGACTATCTATTACAAAGAAAATCTTGGATAAACATAATGGTGATATAAGAATAATTGATAGTAATGAAGGCACAAGTTTCGAAGTGATGTTGCCTTTAGTAGGTGTTAAGAGTGGTAAATAAAAAAAATTTTGAAATTTAGAAGTGGCACATCTTAAACAGAATTTTAAGGTTAATTTAATGTTTTTGTAAGTAGTATTTAACTACAAATACTTATACTAGATATTAAGAAAATTATTTTATTATTTGTAAAAGATTTTTTAAAAATAATAAAGGGAAGGGAGATAAAGTTATTGAAGTCTGAAAGCGAATTTAATGAAATCAAAATTAGACATGCAGCACTTATATATTTACTTGATTTTGTGATTTTTTTCATATTAGTTTCTTACATAGTGAAATTATATGGAGAAATTAGTAATACTTATATTAATATTCTATGTTTAATAGCTACTGCTTTAGCACTTTTTATGTTTTTGTATAAGATTAAACCGTCTATAAAGAAAATAAGTCTCCTGTATATTGATTTTAAGAATAAAATTGATATGAAAGAAATAATTTATGTTAGTATGTTTTTTATATTTTTAAATATAGGAGGGGCTAATGTTATTACTGATATAATTTATTTAATTAGTCCAGCTTTTGCTAATGGTTTTATTAAAGATTCTGTTTTAACTGTTAATTCAATTATAGATTATGTCATTTGCTTTATAATTTTAGTTGTTTTAGCTCCAATTGTTGATGAAATTACCTTTAGATATATCTTGTTCAAAAGACTTTCAAAGAGATTTAATGTTTATGTTGGTTTAATTGTATCAGCTGTTATTTTTTCAGCTATTAATATTTGTCCGGAAATTTTTGGTAATTTTGCATTGGGAATAGTAAACTGTATATTATATGTTAAATATGAAAATATTCTTATGCCGATTTTAGTATATGCTATATATAATTTTGTAGATATGTTCTTTATAAAATCACTTATAGGCTTTAACTATACAATACTTACTATGAATATTAATACTATCATTTTAAGTTTAATTATAGGATTGTTATTATTTTTTGTTGGAGTACAATTTTTGGTTAAATATACAAGTAAAAATAGAATATATTTAAAAGGAAGTTTTAGATAGAAATAAAATTTGCACATATAAAAAGAGCAGCTATGCTGCAACAACGGAACTTATATAAAAAGAGCAGCTATGCTGCAATACGGATCTATTTTGCGATCTGAATTATGCTGCAATGCGGATTCGTGCTGCAATTCAGAACTATATAGAAATCCAAAACAATTCTGCAACATCGGAATTTATATTGGTAATTTTGAATTGTTATTTATTTTCATGTGCCTAAATAAAAAAGTTATTGCCGTTACTAAAAAATAGTAATGGCAATAATAATTTATATGGTAAAATATATAATGTTGGCACTTGCCATTTGATACAATTAAATGCATATATGATTACATGCATATGAGAAGCAGGAGGAATTTATGAATTCGATTGAAGAGAGAATTGCAAAGGAATTAGAAATAAAATTGGGGCAAGTCCAAAATGTTATTGGACTTTTAGATGATGGCAATACAGTTCCGTTTATTTCTAGATATAGAAAGGAAGCTACGGGAGGACTTTCAGATGAAGTTTTAAGAAAATTATCTGAGAGACTTACTTATTTAAGAAATTTAGAAGAAAGAAAAGCAGATGTAACTAGACTTATACAAGAACAGGAAAAGTTTACAGATGAGATAGGAAAAGCTTTAGAAAATGCAACAACTTTGACAGAAGTTGAAGATATTTATAGACCGTTTAAGCCTAAAAAGAGAACTAAAGCAACAATAGCTACAGAAAAAGGATTAAAGCCTTTAGCAGAGTTGATTTTAGAAGGTAAATTTAAAGGCGATTTAGGTGAAGAAGCAACTCAATATATAAGTGAAGAAAAAGGAGTAGTAACTAGTGAGGAAGCTATTCAAGGAGCTTTAGATATAATAGCAGAAACTATATCAGATGAAGCTAAATATAGAAAATATATAAGAGAGTTCGTTATAAGAGAAGGTAATATTGAGTCAAAGGGAAGCTCTGAAGAACCAACTCCTTATGAAATGTATTATGAATATTCTGAAGCAGTAAATAAAATACCACCTCATAGAATATTAGCAATTAACAGAGGTGAAAAGGAAAAAATCCTAAGTGTTAAAATAACTGCTAATGAAGATAAGATAATTCAATATCTAGAAAATCAAATTTTAAAAGGTAATGAAATTTTAGATGAAAAGTTAAAACTTGCAATAAAAGATTCATATAAGAGATTGATATATCCATCAATAGAAAGAGAAATAAGAAGTGAATTAACTGATATTGGTGAAGAGGGTGCTATTAAGATTTTTAAAGAAAATTTAAAAGCATTATTATTACAAGCTCCAATAAAAGGTAAAGTAGTTATGGGTTACGATCCAGGTTTTAGAACAGGATGTAAGATAGCAATACTAGATGCAACAGGAAAGTTCTTAGAAAATACAGCAGTATATCCAACAGTACCTAAAAGGGATATTGAAGGAACAAAGAAAACTTTAAAGGCACTTATTGCTAAACATAATGTTGATGTTATATCTCTTGGAAATGGAACTGCATCAAGAGAATCAGAAGAAGTTATAGCTGAAATGCTTACTGAAATAAAAAATGAGACAGGTAAAGAACTTGCATATGTAATAGTCTCAGAAGCAGGAGCATCTGTTTATTCAGCATCAGAACTTGCAACTAAGGAATATCCTGATTTAGATGTTACAGTAAGAGGTGCAATTTCAATAGGAAGAAGACTTCAAGATCCACTTGCTGAATTAGTAAAAATAGATCCTAAAGCAATAGGAGTAGGACAATATCAACATGACGTTACTCCTAAGAAATTAGAGGAATCTTTAGCAGGGGTAGTAGAAGATTCAGTTAATACAGTTGGAGTTGACTTAAATATAGCAACACCATCACTTTTAACACATATTTCAGGTATAAATGCAGCTATTGCTAAGAACATTGTTGATTATAGAGAAGAAGCAGGACGCTTTACTTCAAGAAAAGAATTACTAAAGGTTAAGAGATTAGGGCAAAAAGCTTATGAACAATGTGCAGGGTTCTTAAGAGTTGATGATAGCAAAGAACCTTTAGACAATACTTCTGTTCATCCAGAATCGTATGATATAGCTAAAAAGTTAATAGAAGTTTTAGGCTACAATAAAGAAGATCTCAAGAACAATAAACTAGGTGATATTGATGAAAGAGCAGAAGCTAAAGGCTTAAAGAATTTAAGCGAAACTCTAGAAGTTGGTGAGCTTACTTTAAAGGATATAATAAAGGAGATAAAGAAGCCAGGTAGAGATCCAAGAGAAGAAATGCCAAAACCAATTCTTAAAACTGGAATTGTTGAACTTAAAGATTTAAAACCAGGCATGGTTTTAGCTGGAACTGTTAGAAATGTATCAGACTTTGGTGCATTTGTAGATATTGGAGTTCACCAAGATGGATTAGTTCATAAAAGCCAAATGGCAAATAGATTTGTAAAGCATCCTTTAGATATTGTTAAGGTTGGAGACATAGTAAAGGTAGCTATCTTGGAAGTTGATGAAAAGAGAAAGAGAATATCATTAACAATGAAAGATGTGGACGAATCAGTGGAAGTATAAATAATTAAAAAACATGGCCACTAATAAAATTTAAAAAACGAAAAATATACAATAAAAAGTACCATAATTAAAATCTTTATGGTACTTTTTATACGTGCTATTTTTGGTTTACTGAAGTTTATAGTGGTGAGTTTGTTATTATAGTACCATCTTCTGCTCTAACAGCTTCACCTGCTGAAAGTAGGTAATCAGCGTACTTGGGATTAAGCTTCATATATAAACTTTTTGATTCAGGATTTTCTTTTGCCATAGTTATAGCAAATTTTAGATTTTCTCTGATTTTTCTTTCGAAATCAGTTTTACCAATTTTGTCAGCAAGCTTTTCAAGAAATTTTCCAAGTGTTAGTGAAATGACAGTAATTACACCTGCTATTATAAGATCTCTAATGTTTTTTTGACTATGTTGTATAGCAATAAAAATAAAACCAATAATAAAAGCTGCTGCAGTAAATTTTAATAATCCGCTAAAAAAAGATATAACAGTTGCACGTAAGCTTCCTTTATATTTTTTGTAATGTAGGATATAGTAGTACATGAATGATTCAACTCCTTTAAATTGGATAATTAGTATAAATTCTAATAATTAATTAAAATTTTTCACATTCCAATAAAGAATAATTTACATTAATTGAATTATTATGTCAATAGGGGGAATTAAATGAAGAAATTTGAAATATATTAATTTATTTCTTAAACATGCATATCTAGAAAGAGTAACTTTAAGATAAAAGTATGGTATATTAATATAAACTAAGTAGTTAATCAGTATACTACTAAATATAGGAGGAAAGAAAAAATGATTAAATGGGGAATTATTGGACTTGGAAATATAGCTCAACGTTTTGCAAAAAGTTTATCTTATTCAAATGAAGGAAAATTATATGCAATTGCATCCAGAACAAAGGAAAAATGTGATGCATTTCAGGAAAGATATAGATGTGAAAAAATTTATGAAGATTATGAAGAATTATTAAAAGATGAAGAAATAGATTCAGTTTATATTGCTCTTCCTCATGGATTTCATAAATATTGGTCAATTGAGGCTTTGAAGCATAATAAAGCAGTATTATGCGAAAAGCCTGTAGGTCTAAATGCAGGAGAAATGGAAGAAATAAAAAATGCTGCGTTGCTTAACAATACTTTTTTTATGGAAGCAATGAAAACAAGGTTTATCCAACTAATTCATGAAATTAAGAAAATAATTAAAAATAAAGAAATTGGAGAAATAGAAAGTATTGAAGCTAATTTTTGCAGCCATGTAAAAGAAATTAAAGAAGGTTCTTATTTGTTAGATAAAAATCAAGGTGGAGCATTATTAGATGTTGGGATTTATCCCTTATCATTTGTTATAGATATGATTGATTCAGAAGTAAAGAAAGTCAATGCTAATATGGAAATAAATGAAGCAGGAGTAGATTCTTATTTTAAAGCAATATTAACTTTTGAAAATGGAGTCATAGGAATTATAGAAGGCGCTTTTGATCGAGACAAAGAGAGGACAGCTATTATTAAAGGAACAAAAGGCTACATAGAAATTCCGATATATAATAGACCTAGTATAGCTAAAATCTATATAAATGGTGAGGAACCATACACAATTGAAGAAGAATTAGAATTTGATGATATGTATGCAGAAATTAAAGAAGTTCATAAATGCTTGAAAGCTTCAAGGTTGCAAAGTGAGTATATGTCATTAGATGAGTCACTTAGGGTTATGAAAGTTTTAGATGAAGTTAAGAAAGCTTCAAACTTTAATTAGATATTAATATTTTAAATGTGGTAACTTTAGATTTTTTCGACTACAACAGATAAGAAAGAATTTTATATTAAGAAGGTATTAAAAGATGGATAAAACAAAATTTTATACAAACAGAAAAAACATAGTGTTTCTAGCGGCTTTATGCTGCTTATTATGGGGGAGTGCCTATCCTGCAATTAAGGTGGGATATGAATTGTTTAATGTAAATGATGTGGGAAGTAAATTAGTTTTTGCAGGATATAGATTTACTCTTGCGGGCATATTTATAATACTATTAGAGATGATTAGAAGAAAAAGCATAATAAGTTTTACTAAAAAGCAATTTGGGCAGATAACTTTACTTGGAGTAACCCAGACTACTTTGCAATACATATTTTTCTATGTAGGACTATCATATACTACAGGTGTAAGAGGATCTATTATAAATGGAACAGGTACATTTATAAGTATTATATTAGCTCATTTTATTTATAAAAATGATAAGCTTAATTTTAATAAAATAGCAGGATGCATCATAGGATTTTTAGGTGTAATTATAGTTAATTTAAATGGACAATCTTTAGGGGGGAGTTCGTTTACCTTTAAAGGTGAAGGGTTTGTAATGATAGCAGCAATAATCTTTGCAGGATCAGCTATATATGGTAAAAGAGTAACTCAAGATCAGGAGCCTGCAGTAGTTACTGGCTTTCAACTATTTATAGGAGGAATCATATTAACAATTTTAGGATTTACCTTGGGAGGTGGTTTAGAAGGTTTTACAATAAAATCCACTGTACTTTTAATTTATATGGCATTATTATCATCAGTGGCATTTGCAGTATGGACTGAACTTCTAAAATATAACAAGGTTGGAATTATATCAGTATTTAATTTTTTAGTTCCTATATTTGGTACATTACTTTCAGCTATTTTTTTAGGAGAAAATATATTTGATATAAAAATCTTAATAGCATTAATACTTGTTTGTTATGGTATATTTTTAGTTTATAAAGTGAAAAAAGAACCACACAAGGAAGTTGCCACTTATTAGATGAATATGTATACGCTTTACATGTATATTTTTAAAGCTTAAACTGTTTGAATTATTAATTGGAATATTGTACACTTACAATTACATTAATATGAAATTTAATAAATAATGATTTCAATAAAACAAATAAGTTAGATGTAAGTAATTTGTAATTAAAATATTTTGTATAAAGTATTTTTAATTATGTGAAGTAAAGGAGAGTTATGAAAGTAATATCAAGTCTAGTTATTAGAATAACATTAGGTTTTTTCTTATGTGCATGTGGAACGGTATTGGCTCTAAATTCAAATTTAGGATTGAGTCCATGGGATGTATTCCATCAAGGATTAACAAAGATTAGTAGCGTAACTATGGGACAAGCGAGTATTATAGTTGGAGTAATTATAGTAATAATTACAAGTATTCTTGGATTAAAGGTTGGATTGGGAACAATAGCTAATATGATAGTAATTGGGTGTTTTATAGATCTAATAATTTATGCAAAAATTATTCCAGTGTGTAATAATTTATTTTCAGGTATAATTATGATGATTGGAAGTTTGTTTGCATCAGCTATAGGAAGCTATTTATATATAGGCTGTGAAATGGGATGTGGACCTAGAGATGGTCTCATGATTGCATTAGTTAAGATAACAGGTAAACCAATAGGTATAATTAGATTCTTTATAGAAATGGGAGCCTTAATTATAGGTTGGATTTTAGGTGGATTTGTTGGAGTAGGAACATTAATTACCGCATTTGGTATAGGATATTGTGTTCAACTAATTTATAAAATATTCAAATCTGATGTAAAGTTATTGAAACATAGAAATATAAGAGAAGGCCTTAAGTTTGTGAATGAATGTATGACTAATTAATTTATACTGAATATTTAAATATATATGTTTTAAAAAGAATCATTCAATAAGATATAAAGATTTCCAAAGGAAATCAACATTCATTTAACATTGATAAATTCAATATATAAGCTTAACATAAACATTGATTAGAATTTTATTGATATTTCGAAAAAATTAAAATACTAAACAATTACAGTCATATAAAAAGTATTATAATCGAAAAATATGACATAATTTGAGGTGTAGATTAATTGAAAGAATTACTTATATAGAGTATTATATAGTTTGAAATAATAAGATAGTGTGAAGTATCTAATTAGGAATGTGAGGATTCCTTTGGGATGCTTGCATAAAAACGGAGGAATTAAATGATAGTAAAATGTATCGATAATAATCTTTGCTCAACATTAACTCTAAATAAGGAATACCTAGTTATTGAAGAAGCACCTGAATATTATGTAATTATTGATGATACGAGGGACGAAACAACTTGCAGAAAAACAAGATTTGTAGTAGTTGAAGATGGTGGCGTAACTAAAAAGGCAAAAGCAACTATCACAGAATTGAATTATCAATTAGAAAATGAATTTAAAGATATAAGACAATTTGAAATTAGAAAAAATTCAAAAGGTGAAATTAAAGAAATAGCTATAAAGTTTAAATATAATGCTTAATATACTTTGAAAATGGACAGATTATAGATTACACTTAATTTTTATAATATAGCGTAAAGGTACTCTTTGTAGAAAAGTTGCAGAATTAATAGATAATATTATATTCTGTTAAGGACTACTACAGTAGAGTACCTTTTAAATTGTAAATTTTTATATGAAATCATTTTGGAATTTCTTAAATTTAATAATATTAATCACAATTTTTGTATTAGTTAGAGCTACTTAACTGAATTAAAAGTTAAAAAATTATATAGAGCTCCAATTAAGTTTGCATCATTTTTAAATTTACATCTAACTACCTTTGGTTTTGGAACAAAGAATTCAAAGCCACTATGATGTTTATCAATATTTTTTTGTATATATTCAATTAATATATCTTGACTGCTTATTCCACCACCAATTGCAAACACTTCAGGATCTAAAATACATTGTAAATTGAAAATTTGAATTGCTAACTTATATGTAAAAGCATCTAATACCTTAAGAATGTCTTCATCACCATTATTTGCATATTCAAATATTTTGTGACCGTCTAATTCTTCAGCAGGTATATTTTTCACTTTTGCAGCAGCACCTATTAGTCCCCTAGAACCATTTACTGATGCCCACCAATTGTCCTCATTTTCTGCATCATGGATGTTAGTGCGTATGAAACTAAACTCACCAGCGAAAAAATTGTTCCCTTTATGAACTTTTTTATTTCTTATGATTCCGCCACCAATTCCAGTTCCAAGAACTACAACAACCCCATCATTACAGTCTTTTAAACTTCCATTCCAAACTTCGGCCAATGCAGCGCACTTACCATCATTTTCAATTGTAATTTTAGTAGGGCATCTTTCTTGAAGAATTTTTACAATTTCTTTGTCATTATTATAGGTTAAGGCACCTCCAGTATGAGCGTAACCTCTTTCGCTATCCAGGATACCAGGCATACTTATAGCTAAGCCTCCTATTTGGTCTTTGTACTCATCATATATACTACCAATTACTTCTACAAAATTTTCGATTTTATCAAGAGGAGTTGGTTTACTTCCCTTTTCTATAAAATTAAACTCTTCACTCATAAGTGCATATTTGATAGAACTTCCACCAATATCTAAAACTAAATAGTTCATGTTTTTACTCCTTTAAGCATATTTTATTTAAATTGATTAAATATTATATTGTTTACATAATTATAATAACTTACCAGAAAAACATTTTCAATAACGATATTACAATAATTAAATAGTAGATAGAGAATATATTTGTTAGAAATTCTAATTAAGGATGTTAATCCAGAAAATCTGCATTTGATATAATTATAAAATGAGTATTAACTTATAGAATAGGGAGCATATAAATATGTTCAGATATGTTGGAGATATAAGTACAATTTCTTTTGTTAGCATATGGATATCCAACGCGAGAATTAGATTTATGCAACAATTACCGAAATATGATACATTTATCTTCCACAGGACTAGTGAAATTTTCGCTGGAGGGTTCTAAATGGCGGCTTGTCATAATTTCAGCGTGTTCCAGATGTAAAATCCCCAAGGAGAAAGTTCATGTTTCCAAATATAAAAGCTCCAGAGAGAAAGTTCGTGTTTCCAAATATAAAATTTGGACACTTACTTTTTGGACATTCACTTTTAGACAAGCTGTAAATGAAACAAGCCCACATTAATAACCTTCATCAGCTCAATTTCACATGCCTGCTTCCAGAAAAATGTATCTGATTTCTAGTGTAGTGTTACGATTATAATTTCTCAATAATACATATATATTACATTTATAAGTTGAATTATTAATTTGGATATCTATATTAGTGATAGTTTACAAAATCTAAATAGTTCAATTTAAGTTATATGAAATGGTAATATTATGTAGTATAATGTAGAAGTAGTAATTTTTTGCTGTTATATTTCATGGGTTTTCTTTATTTAGAAAATTATATAATTTTAATGCAAAAGAAAAAGGAAAGATATTGGAAGGGGAGTCATCTGTTTATGAGAAGTATCAAAACAAAATTATCGGTATATTTTGGAATGCTAATTATAGGTATATGTTTAGCATTAGGAATTATAGCATACTATACAGCTAATTCTGCATTAACAAATAATGCAAAGGAAATGTTGGCTAGCACTTCTATACAAGCAGCTAATGTAGTAGAAAGTCGTTTGAATGCTAATTACGACATATTAGAAACAATAAGTCAAAGAAGTGAATTACAAGATTTTAATATTCCACTTCAACAAAAAGCAGATCTATTGAAGGCAGAAGCAAAAAGGACAGGTTTTACAAGTCTTGGATTTGGGGATTTGAATGGCGATGCTTATACAATGACACTTGCTCATGTTGTACTAAAAGATAGACCATATTATCAAGAAGCTTTGAAGGGAAATAGAGTTATAACAGATCCTATAGTTAGTAAAGAAAATGGAAAACTAATAATAAATATGGCAGTACCAATTAAAAATGCGGATGGACGTGTTATTGGTGTATTAGTAGGTAATAGAGATGTAGCTGAATTAAGTTCAATTGTAAGCGATATAACTGTTGGAAAAAGTGGAAAAAGTTTTATTGTTAATAATGTAGGAATTACAGTTGCACATTATGATATAGATTCAGTTATGAATCAAAATAATATGATTGAAATGGGTGAAAAGGATCCGGCACTCCAAAGTTTGGCAAATGTTATTAAAGAAATGGTACAAGGTAAAATAGGAACTAGTGAATATACATATCAAGGTGAGAAAAAATATCTTGGATATGCTCCAATAAAGAATACTAGTTGGTCCATTGGTATCAATGTGCCTGAAAGTGAAGTTTTATCTCAATTAAATGTTTTAAAAATATCTATAGGTATAGCTTCAATTATTATAGTGTTAATGGGACTAGCGTTAACTTACATTTTAGCAAGAATAATTTCAAAAGGTGTAACTAAAATTTCTGATTACTTGAAAGTTATTTCAAAAGGAGATTTTACTGAAGAAGTTTCAGCAAAGGGACTAAAAGGTAAAGATGAAATTGGTGAAGCATTTAGATCAATAAAAGTTATGCAGAAGTCAATAATTGAAACAATTGCATCTATTAAAGAAAATTCAAATAATATTGACTTGAAAGCAAATGATTTGTCAAAGGTTTCTGAACAAATGACAGATACAGCTGAAAATGTATCTACCGCGATTCATGAGACTGCAAATGGTGTAAGCAATCAGGCAACTAATTTAATTGAAATAACAAATATATTAAATACATTTGGCAATAAGTTAGATTTGGTGGCTGAAGAAATTAAAACAATAGATGTAAAGTCAAATGGAATTACTAAAATGGCTGGTAGCAGTAATGAAGACATGAAGATGCTTATTGAATCAGTAAATATTGTAGGTTCTTCATTCAAAGAGTTTATGAATAAGATTGAAAAGTTAAACAAAAATATAGTTCAAATATCGGAAATTACAACATTGATAAATGATATATCAGAACAAACAAATTTATTAGCACTTAATGCTGCAATAGAGGCAGCGAGAGCAGGAGAATCAGGAAAAGGATTTGCAGTTGTTGCTGAGGAGATTAGAACTCTTGCAGAGCAGTCACAAGAATCTTCGAAGAATATAGATTCTTTAATTACTTCGATTTCCAGTGAAGCAAATGTAATTATAAAAAATACAGATGGTCTAAACAGTGAATTGGATAATCAAGTTGGAGTTATTAATACAGCACTCAAATCCTATGAAAATATAATATCTGAAATAAATGATATTGTGGCAAAAATAAAGACTGCAAATTCTGCTGTTTTAGAAATAAACAAAGAAAAAAATGAGATTTCAGACAAAATAGAAAATACATCTGCCGTAGCGGAAGAGGTTTCTGCATCATCAGAAGAAATTGATGCTTCAACAGAAGAAATGAAATCTGCATCATCAGAGGTTTCTGAATCAGCAAATGATTTAAATATAATGACCCAAGAAATGATTCAACAAGTTAATAAATTTAAAATATAAATAATTTAAAAGATAACTCTTATAATAAGTTAATTATTATAAGGGTTTTCTTTTTTGATAAATTTGTAATTAGTATTAAGTATTGGTTGAGATGTGTAATTTTAATATTTTTTGTGGATTATCACAAAATTAAAAAAAACGTAGTATTGGTTAAATTTATATTATATAATCTACATATAGAATTGAATGGTTACTTTTTCGTTTAATGTAAACGATATCTAGTAACGTACACTTGGAGGGATGAGCAATGAAAAAATATTTGAAGGATAAAAATAAGAAAGTACAAAAAAGTACTAAAAAAACGAAAGATAACAACATTCTATTTAAGTGTGAGCGTGTGATAAGAGGATCAAAGATTAAAGTAAGATTAATTATCTCTTATGGATTGTTAGTTTTAATTCCATTATTAATTATAGGAATATCATCAGTATTACAATCTAAAAGTGCTATGAATAATAAAATTTCTAATTTTTCATCTCAGATTGTAACACAAATAGGAGTTAATATTTCTAATGAGATGAGTAATAACTCAAATCTTGTAAAAACAGTAACAACAGATCCTCAATTACAAGATTATTTAGATAATAGATTAGTGAATGATTCTTTTTTAGATTTTTATAAAGTCAATAATCTTGCTAAGTCAATAGTAAGTAAGGCCAGCACAAGAAATGATATTATGAGTTTAGGAATAATAAGCAGTGATAATACCAAAATAGGTAGTTTTTCAACTAAATTTACAGAAGATATAAGAAAAAATCTATCGACTCTATCAGAAAAAGGAAAAGGAAAATTTGTATGGAGCTTACAGAAGAATTCATCAGGATATAGTATATATACAACTGCACAAGTTAACTCGATGACTAGCAATAGAACTTTAGGAGTAGCCTTTGAAGAATTAAGCCCAAAAGTATTTTTTAATTTATTTAAGAATGTTGATTTGGGTGATGGGTCAGAGGTATTTATTGTTGATTCTAATGGGATGATAATAGCATGTGAGGATGAAACATTAACAGGAACAGATTATAAAGATAAGAGTGTAATTGAAAAAATAATGGATACAGAAAAAAATATAGATGGTAGTGATGATTCAACAAAATCACAAAAGAGAAGTTTTACAACAAGTGATGGTCAAGCATTGGTTTCATATACACCTTTAAGCGGTTCAGATTGGTATATTGTAGGTAGAATCCCATATAGTTATTTAAATTCAGAATCTAATGTTTTGAGAAATAGTAATTTAATAGTTGGATTAATTTCATTTATACTAGCTATGCTTGTTGCTTTAGTAGTATCAAGGAGCATATCAAATCCTTTAGAAAAGCTAGTTGGACTTATGAATAAGGCAAAAGAAGGGGATTTAGCTATACAAATAGTGGATAATAGCAAAGATGAAATTGGTGAAGTAATAAGTGCATTTAATGATATGGTAAAAAAGATAAATACATTAATTGGCGAGGTTAAGCTATTAGCTGAAAATGTATCAAATAATACACAAATAATTACAGAAGTTTCAGAACATTCTTGTGCATCCTCAGAAGAAATTGCAGCAACAATGGGTGAAATTACAAGTGGTGCATCAGATCAGGCTGTTAGTGTTGCTGAGGGAATGAATTATATGAATAAATTGGCTCAAGAAATAAATATGGTAAATGGTAAAACACAAAAGGTATCAACAGTTTTAGAAAAAACAAAACAAATGAAGAAGGATGCTATAATATCAGTTGAAACATTAAATAGTAAAGCACAGAAAACAAATGAAGAATCAGCTAAAATTGTTGGAGATGTTAATGATTTGAACTCTAATATCAAAGATATAAAGGCAATTGTAAAATTGATCGTTGATATAGCAGAACAGACTAATTTACTATCATTAAATGCAGCAATAGAAGCTGCAAGGGCTGGTGAGTCAGGAAAGGGATTTGCTGTTGTTGCAGAAGAAGTTCGAAAGTTAGCAGATCAATCAAAAGAATCATCAATTAAAATTAATAAAATTATAAATGATATTCAACATAAGGCAGAAGTTGTAGTAAAAGAAGCTACTAATTCTAGTGTTATAATGGAAGAACAAATGAGTGCTGTAGAACAGACCGATACTGCATTTAAAACAATATTTGAAGGTATGGATCAAATAGAAGATCAATTGAAGGAAATGGTAACATCAATTAATGAAATAGTTTCATCCAAAGATAAGACTAAAGTGGCTATGGAGAATATTTCTTCTGTTTCAGAAGAAACTGTTGCAACCACAGAACAGGTATCAGAAGCAACACAGGAACAAATTACAGGAAGCCAGAAAGTTGCAGAATTTGCTCAAGAATTAAATGAAGTAGTTCAAAAATTAAATGATGCTATATCACAATTTAAAGTGAAATAAAGTGTTATAGATATCCAAATAAAGAATTAGACTTATGCAACAATTACCGAAATATGATACAATTATCTTCCGCAGGACTAGTGAAATTTTCGCTGGAAGGTTCTAAATGTGGGCTTGTCGTCATTTCAGCGTGTTCCAGATGTAAAATCCTGGACAAGCTGAAAATGAAACAAGCCCACATTAATACCCTTCAACAGCTCAATTTCACATGCCTGCTCCAGAAAAAATGTATCATATTTCTAGTGTAGTTTAGTAATTTTAATTTCTAAATAGTGCATACATATTCCATTTATATTGTTTTTTTATAAATAAGCAGGTAAATTAATGTTATGTATAAGTTCTAATTAATATTGTACATATTAATTCAAGAAGTAGCAAAGGGATTTACTAATTGATTAATAATTGAATAAGGATAATTGGAATATATATATAAATTTTTTGGGGGGTAATATAATTTAGCTGTTAATAAATAATAATAATTTGAAATGGGGAGTATAATGAAAAATATATTTTATTATGAAAGTAAAATTGGATTAATTAAAATAGAAGAAAGTGGAATATCAGTAACAAAATTAGATTTTGTAAGTAATAATGATAAAGAGAATATTATAGAAGGAAGTAAAACTGAATTGCTAATTGAAATAGTAAAGCAATTAGACGAATATTTTGATGGAACACGCAAAGTTTTTGATTTACCCATTGAACCAGAAGGAACGGAATTTCAAAAGAAAGTTTGGAAAGCATTAATAGAAATCCCATATGGAGAAACAAAAAGTTACGGTGAAATTGCTAAAATAATCGGAAATGATAAGGCAGCAAGAGCTGTTGGAATGGCTAATAACAAAAATCCTATAGCAATTATTATTCCATGCCATAGGGTTATTGGAGCTAATGGAAATTTAGTTGGTTACGCAGGAGGACTTGAATTAAAGGAAAAGCTTCTTGAATTAGAAAAGAGGAGTATTATAGTTGAATAATACTTATAAAATTATGATTTAAGATAGGGAGGAAATAAGATGCTAAAGATAGGATGTCATCTGTCAAATTCAAAGGGATTTAGAAACATGGGCATTGAGGCTCTTAAAATAGGAGGGAATACCTTTCAGTTTTTCACTCGAAATCCAAGAGGAAGTAAAGCAAAAGCTATAAACGAAGAAGATGTAGCTGAATTTTTAAAATTAGCTAAGGAAAATAATTTTGTGAAAATATTAGGGCATGCACCGTATACTTTAAATGCATGTTCAGCTGATGAAAATACAAGGATTTTTGCAAAAGAGGTGATGGAAGACGACTTAGCTAGAATGGAATACATACCAAATAACTTTTATAATTTTCATCCAGGTAGCCACGTTAAACAAGGGGTAGAAGTCGGGATTAAATATATCTCTGATATGTTGAATAAAGTTTTGAAACCGGATCAAACAACAACAGTATTACTTGAAACAATGGCTGGAAAAGGAACTGAAATTGGACGCACCTTTGAAGAATTAAGAGAAATATTAAATCGTGTGGAATTATCAGATAAGATGGGTGTATGCATGGATACTTGCCATGTACATGATGCTGGGTATGATATTGTTAATGATTTAGATGGAGTTCTAGAAAAATTTGATAATGTAATTGGATTAAATAGATTATGTGCTATTCATTTAAACGACAGTATGAATACATTGGAAAGTCATAAGGATAGACATGCAAAAATAGGAGAAGGATTTATTGGATTAGAAGCTATTACAAACATAATTAATCATCCCAAATTAAAGAATATACCGTTCTTTTTGGAAACCCCAAATGAACTTGATGGATATGCAAGAGAGATAGCATTATTAAAGAGTATATATAAATAATTAATTAAAATTATTAAAACGTCGTAATTTGATTATTACGTCGTTTTTTTTAGGAAATTAAAGAATAATTTGAGTGAGATGTAGATGCACAATGAATAATCGTAGGCGTGAATTATTGAATGTAGAATAGGAGTAAAGTATTTTAAAGATAATTACTTAAAAGTGTTGAAAAAGTACTTAAAAGTGCTTATAATTATTATAGGGAGGGAATAATATGGTTAATGAAAATGTTATTTTATCGTATAAAGAGAGACTAAATTTAAATATCAAAGAAAAGAAAAAAATAGTTGAAAAAGCTATGAAGTTTATTCACAATAATGGAAAATATTTTTTTGATGTTTCTACTAGTGTTCAATTTCTTGCACAAGATTTAAATAAAGAAGTTACTGTATTTACTCATTCCTTAGATAATTTTAATATACTTTCAGAAAAATCAGATGTATTAGTAAATTTAATATCTGGAGAGTTTAATGTTAGGAATCGTTTCTTTTATAGAACAGATTATGAAAAGTGCTTTGGTGAGGTTAAGTTTGATACAGCATTTTTAGGAGCTGGAGCTATAAAAAGTGATGGTATTTATTATGAAAATGAAGAAGATGCCCTTATCAAAAGAGAAGTTGTGAAAAGATCAAAAAAAGTAATTTTACTTGCAGAACATCAGAAGTATGAAAAGATAGCTAAATACAAAGGTTTAGATTTAGATCAAGTTAACATTATTATTGTGGATCCAATATCAGTTTCTTTATTCAGATATATTACAGCATCTCAAAATATTAATATTAATCCTAATAGCTTAGTCATTATATAAATTAAAAAGTGGGTGGTTTAATGCATCAAGAAGAAAGAATTATAAAAGTATTAGCTTATTTAAATGAACATAACCATATGTCTATCCATGATATTTGTGAAATGTTTAATGTTTCAAGAGATACTGCTCGACGTGATATAGTTAGACTCATAAATGAAGGAACAGCAATCAGGACTCATGGTGGAATTAGTCTACCAACTTTAAAAAATACAATAAAGGAATATAGAGAGCGAATAGAGGCTTATTCGGAGGAAAAGAAAATTATTGCTAAGAGAGCGATGAAATATATTGAGGAAGGAAAACATTATTTTTTTGATGTTTCAACTATAATAAGTCTTTTAGCACAGGAAATAAATAAACCTATTTGGGTACTCACACATTCATTAGATAATATTGAAATATTATCGGAGAAAAAAGATATTGAAGTACATTCTATTGGAGGGTGTCTTAATAAGCGAAATAGATTCTTTTATAAAGCAAACTATATAAGTTATCTTGAGAATATAAGACTTGATATTTCAATTTTAGGTGCAGCAGCCATAACAGAAGATGGAATATACTATGTAGATGAAGAAGATGCACTGGTTAAGCAAGCAGCTGTTAGAAAATCAAACTTTGTAGTGGTTTTAACTGAATATGAAAAATTTAAATTATTTAGTTATTATAAAGGAGTAAATTGGGAACAAATTGATGTCATAATTACTGATAAGCTGCCTCCTACAGTATTTGTAGATATAATAGAGGCAAATGATATAAAATTAATAATTGCAAAATAGAATAATATCTAAATTCAAAATTTCATATCTGTAGTGCTAATGACATTATATGGTAGTAATTAACGCAAGCTTATATCATAAAATAACGAAGTTAAAATACTTATATAATTAAGGCTAATAAATTGATTTTTAAATAGTATTAGGAGTTGAGGTTATGAAAAATTTTAAAATGGTATGTTTGGATATTGATGGAACCCTGCTAAATTCTCAGCATGAGATAACAGATAAGGTGAAAAATACAATTAAAGTGATTGCAAATGAAAAAAAGATACCTGTAATTTTAGTTTCAGCTAGAATGCCCAAAGGAATAACTTTCTTGCAAAAGATATTAGAAATACAAGAGCCAATAATTTGTTATAGTGGTGCTTTAATCTTAGATAAAGATAATAATGTTTTAGCAAATGAATTTATAGATGCAAGTAAGCTTGAGGAAGTATATAAATTAGTTGATGAATATAATATACATATGAGTGTGTACAAAGATGATGAGTGGTACATAAAAGAAATGGATTACTGGGCAAAACAAGAAACTGAAATAACTAACATCACCCCGAATATAGTAGATTTTGAAGACTTAATACAATTGTGGAAGGCAGATGGGACTGGTCCAAATAAGATTTTGTGTATGGCAAATCCTAATGAAATAAGTTTATTAAAAGAGAGTATTAATTCTGATGGCCTGAATATATATCCATCCAAACCAACATATTTAGAAATCATGCCAAATAGGACATCTAAAACTTCTGCAATTAATTGCTTACAAAAGAAATTAATTGTTCAGCAAGAAGAAATAATAGCTATTGGAGACAACTATAATGATATAGATATGCTAAAATACGCAGGACTTGGAATAGCCATGGGAAATGCACCAGATGAAGTAAAAAAGTGTGCAAACTGTGTTACCTTAACAAATGATGAAGATGGAGTTGCCGAAGCTTTAAAAAAAGTCTTTACACAAATTAATTTGGTATAATATTAGAACTTATAGGCCTCTTATTTTGTATAAAATAAGAGGCCTATAACTTTTTTAGTTACACAGCTAAGATGGAAGATACCCCATTAATTTGCTTATATTTCTTGAAACCGTCATAAACTCATCTTTATATTTAAGGAGGTCATCCATTGAATTAAATAAAGTGACTGATGAAAGGCTTGTTGCAGCTATGATTTTATTGGTTCTATCAAAAATTGGAACAGCTATACAAATCACACCAGTATCATATTCTATATTGTCGAGTGCATATAAATTCTTTCTTATTTCATGAATTTCCTGTAGTAAAACATCTATAGAAGTTATAGTATTTTCAGCATATTTGATAAAGTTGGTATCTTTCAATATATTTCTTATTTCATCATCAGTGAATTGTGACAATAAAAGTTTTCCAGAGGCAGTACAATAGGTCGGAGCTTTTTTTCCAATACTTGATGACATAGTTATATTTCTATTTGTATTTTCAGACGATACTTTATCTACATAAATTATATTTGAGAAGGATTCATCAGGAACACAAAGGTGTATAACCTCATCAAATTTATTTGCAAATTCGTAAATATAGGGTCTAGCAATATTTATTAAATCCATGCTGCTTATTATTGAAGCTGATAAATTTAGAATTTTAATTCCAAGTTGATATTTGTCAGTTTCTTTATTTTGAGTTACATATTCTTTAGATTTTAATGTTGTAATAATTCTATGGATAGTACTTTTGCTTAATCCTAAATTTTTTGATAATTCCATTATGCCACAACCTTTTGGATATTGAGCTAGAGAATCTAGTATATCTAAGGCACGCTCTACTGATTGAACTAAATTAGAATTATTTGAGTCTTCAGCCATGTTAATCCTCCTGTCAATTATATCTTTATATTACATTGTAATAGCTAATGCAGATTTTAACAAATAAAAAATTTATTTTTTCCTATAACTCTTCATTGACAATTAGTGAGGATAATATTAAAATTAAGTTAGAAAAATGAAACGTTGTTCCACAATGCGGAACATTATATGCTTAATATTTTTAAACCTCAAATAAAAATAGTATGGAGGCGAAAGAAAATGTCAAACATTTTAAATGAATTTTCAATGAATTTCTTCAAATTAGATGGAAAAGTAGCTGTGGTTACAGGTGGGAATACTGGACTTGGTCAAGCATATGCTGTAGCTTTAGCTAAGGCAGGAGCAGACTTAGTAATAACAACTCACGGTAGGAATTGGGAAGAAACTGCAGAATTAATTGAAAAAGAAGGAAGAAAAGTTGTATTTGTTCAAGCAGACTTGACCAATAAAGAAGATAGAAAAAATGTGGTTAAAACTGCAATTGATAACTTTGGGAAAATAGATATATTAGTAAATAATGCTGGAACTATAAGAAGAGCACCACTTTTGGAATATAAGGAAGAAGATTGGGATGCAGTTATGGATATTAATCTAAATGCTGTATATTTCTTAAGCCAAGATGTAGCTAGAATAATGGTTGAGCAAGGATCAGGAAAGATAATTAATATTGCATCAATGTTAACATTCCAAGGTGGAAAATTTGTTCCACCGTACACGGCAAGTAAGCATGGAATAGCAGGTATAACAAAAGCTTTTGCAAATGAGTTAGCATGTAAGAACATTCAAATAAATGCAATAGCACCAGGATATATAAAGACAGCAAATACAGAACCAATAAGAGCTGATAAAGCAAGAAATGCAGAAATACAAGGAAGAATACCAGCAGATAGGTGGGCAGATCCCTTTGATTTAATGGGAGCAGTAGTATTCCTAGCAAGTAGAGCTTCAGATTATGTTAATGGACATGTATTAGCAGTTGATGGAGGATGGTTAGTAAGATAGATAATAGTTTATGTAAATGAAATTAACGATGACCCCATATAAATTGAAAGAGGTGTATTATTAATGGATGTAATAACTATAGGAGATGCAATGATTGCAATGTGTCCAAGCAAGAAAGGACCAATAATGTTTTGTGATACTTTTGAAAGAAAATTAGGAGGAGCAGAACTAAATGTTGCAATAGGTTGTGCAAGATTAGGAATTCAATCAGGATGGATAAGCAGACTTGGAAATGATGACTTTGGAAAATATATATTAAAAACTGTAAGAGGTGAAGGTGCTGATATCTCAGAAGTTAAGCTTGTAGATGGATATCCAACATCAGTTTACTTTAGAGAAGTCTTAGCTGATGGTTCAAGCAGATCGTTTTATTATAGAGAAAAATCACCAACAAGTACTATGAAATGTGAAGACTTAAATGAAGAATATATTAAACAAGCAAAAGTACTTCATATTACAGGAGTCTTTCCTTCAATAACTAAAAATAATCAAGCTATAATATTAGAAGCAGTAAAATTAGCAAAAAAACATAATGTGCTTGTATCTTTTGATCCTAATATTAGATTGAAAATGTGGACAAAGGAAGAAGCAAAAGCCTATATAGAAAAGCTGTTACCAGATGTAGATATTATATTAATTGGTGATGAAGAAATAGAAATTCTTTTAGGTGACATATCTATGGAAGCTGCAATAAAAACTTTCCATGATTATGGAATTGGAAAAGTTATTGTTAAAAAGGGAGCTAAAGGAGCACTTGGTTCAGATGGAAAAAATATTTATGAAGTAGATGCTATTAAGCCAAAAGCTTTAGTTGATACTGTAGGAGCTGGTGACGGATTTGCAGCAGGTTTCTTAACGTCACTAGTTCAAGGCAAAACCTTAGAAGAATGTGTTAAGTTCGCTAATGCAGTTGGATCTTTAGTAGTAGGGGTTGAGGGTGATAATGAAGGCTTACCTTATTATGAAGATGTTTTAGTTCATATGGGACAATCAAAAAAAATAGAAAGATAATTAATCAGTTATGAGTTAGGAGTTGTGGAGAAATATTAGAAGAACCAGATAAAAAATTTGGATATTCACTTTTTCTTTAAAATTTCATCATTTAACTGTAAACTGTTAACTGAAATAAAATAAATGAGGTGTAATTATGTTTGAAAAAATTTATAGTACATTAAAAGAAGAAAAAGCAGTAGCTGTTATTAGAACTAGTACTTATGCTGAAGCAAAAGAAATAAGTATAGCAGCTATTAAAGGTGGAATGAAGATTATAGAAGTAACTATGAGTGTGCCAAATGCACCTAAGTTAATAAAAGAATTAAAAGAAGAATATAAAGATGCTTGCGTTGGAGCAGGAACTGTGTTAACTAAGGATGCAGTGGATGCATGTATAGAAAATGGTGCTGAATTTATTGTTTCTCCTTGCTTAGACGAAGATGTAGTGGCTTATGCAATTCAAAGAAAAGCATTAATAATGCCAGGATTAATGACAATGTCAGAAATCAATAAAGCTCATCAATTAGGATTAAGATTCATAAAAATATTCCCAGGTAATGTTGTTGGTAAAGGTTTGATAGGAGCAGCAAAATCAATATTCCCAGACCTTAGCATAATGCCTACAGGTGGAGTAAACAAGGAAAACATAGCTGAATGGATTAAAGGCGGAGCAGATTGTAGTGGAATCGGCAGTGATTTAAACAAGGCTTATAAAGCTAATGGCGCTGCAGGAGTTACAGAATATTGTGCTGAAGTTATGAAGAATGTGAAAAACTTATAAAAATTAAAAAACTAAAGAAACTTAAATTATTTTTAAGTCCTTTAGTTTTTTTTTTGTGTAGAAATTTATTTAATATATTTCAATTATCAAATTTCAATTCTAAATTACCAGTTAATGATGAAATCTCTTTAGGATTTCTTGAATTGAAATGCACAATTAAAAATTGGAAATAAATAAATCAATTCAGACTAAAAGTTGAATATTTTTTAGGTGATACACCAACAGCTTTTTTAAAGGCTTTTAAAAAGTTGCTATAATCATTAAAACCGCATTGAATATAGACATCATTGATGCTTAGAGCATTAGAAAGGAGAGCTTTAGCAATAGAGATTCTTCTTGCAGTAATATATTTATTTATAGTAGTACCAGTGGCTAATTTGAAAATTCTGCAAATATAGGATTCACTTAAAAAAAAGTGATCTGCTAAATGTTTTACAGTAATATTTTCTGATACATTGTCATTGATATAACGAATTATTTCTTGAATTTGATTGTTATATTTATAATATGATGATAATGAATCTTTATTATCTACAAATATTTTAGTAAAATTGGTTATCAATTCTATAAAACTAGAATATTCAATCATATCAGCACCAAATCCATCAGCACTAATAATTTTATTTATAAAATATATAAATCTGTTTTGTTGTTCTTTGTTAAGTTGAATCTTATGGCTAAAGTTTTCATCACGATGTGTAAAACAATAACTTAAATCTGTTTTATTAGAAGAAATAGCTTTTAAAAAATCTGGATGAATAGAAATTACTATACGCTCATGAATCATCTTATTTATTTGAGAAACATAGTGGCTCTCAAATTGATTTATAACAAATAAATCTCCAGGATTAATATCGTAGAGTTTATTATCAATCAAAAATTGCTTTCCACCAGAAATAGAATAATAAACTTCGTAACAATCATGGATATGGATAGACATTGTTTCTTCCTCAGTATGTAAGTGTGCAATTGAAAAATACTTGTTTTCTATACAATTATTAATAGATTCTTTGCAGGATGTAAATTCTTTCATATTTGTTACCTCACTAATTAGTATGTAAGTGTTAGTTTAACATTTAGTATTTGTTTTAAGTATAGATATCCCAATTAATAATCAAACTTATAGACGGAATATAAATCTATTATTGAGAAATTATAATCGTAACACTACACTAGAAATCCGATATATTTTTCTGGAACAGGCATATGAAATTGAGCTGTTGAAGGTTATTGATGGGAGCTTGTTTCATTTCAGCTTGTCAAGATTTTATATCTGGAACACGCTGAAATGACGATAAGCTCACATTTAGAACCTTCCAGCGAAAATTTCATTAGTCCTGCAGAAGACAAATATATTGGATTTCGGTAAGTTACCACATAAGTCTAATTAATGCTTTGTATATCTATATTATAATTATTACTTCAATATTTGCAATATTTTAGAGAAAATATAACAAGAAATAGTAAAAGTATGAGAGTATAATTAGAATATAATATAAATAGTATCAATTTAGGAGGAAGATTTCATGGATATAATTAAGAATTTTTCATTAGAAGGAAAAATAGCATTAGTAACAGGAGCATCATATGGTATTGGATTTGCCATTGCAAAATCATATGGACAAGCAGGAGCTACAGTTGTTTTTAACGATATTAACCAAGAATTAGTTAATAAGGGATTAGAAGCTTATGCTGCAGAAGGAATAAAAGCTCATGGATATGTATGTGATGTTACAGATGAAGAAGCAGTACAAGCATTAGTTGCTAAAATAGAAAAAGAAGTTGGAGTTATTGATATTCTTGTTAACAATGCAGGAATAATTAAGAGAATTCCAATGCTTGAGATGAAGGCAGCAGATTTTAGACAAGTTATAGATGTAGATTTAAATGCTCCATTTATAGTTTCTAAGGCAGTAATACCTGGAATGATTAAAAAAGGGCATGGAAAAATAATTAACATTTGTTCTATGATGAGTGAATTAGGAAGAGAAACAGTTTCAGCTTATGCAGCAGCTAAAGGTGGACTTAAGATGTTAACTAGAAACATAGCATCTGAATACGGTGAATATAATATCCAATGTAACGGAATTGGGCCTGGATATATAGCTACACCACAAACAGCACCACTTAGAGAAGTTCAACCAGATGGATCTAAGCACCCATTTGATCAATTTATAATTGCAAAAACTCCAGCTGCACGTTGGGGAACAGCAGAAGATTTAACAGGGCCAGCAATATTCTTAGCTTCTGATGCATCAGACTTTGTAAATGGTCACGTATTATATGTAGATGGTGGAATCTTAGCTTATATTGGAAAACAACCACAATAATATAGGGGGAAGTAAGATGAAGATAGCTTTAATAAATGAAAATAGTCAAGCAAGTAAGAATCCAATGATATATGAAACATTAAAAAAGGTAGTAGAACCAAAAGGTCATGAAGTATTTAACTATGGAATGTATGGTGTAGAAGGAGAAGCACAATTAACATATGTTCAAAATGGTATCTTAGCAGCAATTTTATTAAATTCAGGAGCAGCTGATTATATAATAACAGGATGTGGAACTGGAGAAGGTGCAATGTTAGCTTGCAACTCATTCCCAGGAGTATTATGTGGTCACGTAGTAGATCCTTCAGATGCATATATGTTTGCACAAATTAATGATGGAAATGCAATAGCATTACCATTTGCAAAAGGATTTGGATGGGGTGCTGAATTAAATCTTGAATATATATTTGAAAAGTTATTCCAAGGTGAAAGTGGACAAGGATATCCAAAAGATAGAGTTATTCCTGAACAAAGAAATAAGAAAATATTAGATGAAGTTAAAAAAGTTACACATAAGGATATGGTAACAATTTTAAAGGAAATAGATCAAGATTTATTAAAGGGTGCAGTAAGCGGAGAAAAGTTCCAAGAGTATTTCTTTAATAATTGTAAATGCAAAGAAATAGAAGCTTATATTAAAAGCATATTATAAAAACAATTGGAACTATATTGGAAAGTATAAGTTGCTAGGATTGCTTAGTTGATGCAATATGCTTTGCAGATTCTAATAATGGATACTCCAATGCCTAAAAACTGATATATTTTAAAGGACTAGAAGTTTTTTACACTAGTCCTTTTATTTTTTCTCATTGCTCTTTTTATATTTTGCACTACAACCAAGAAGTTGGTAAATCTCAAAAAGATTGATTTTAACTATTCTCAAGCCTTACTTTTTTATCAAGTGATAGCGATGCTGTAGAGAATTTTTTCTACTTCTTGAATTAATTTTTCTTCCGATATTTTCTTTTTTTGCATGAGCCACCATCCGATCGTGTGAATTATTGCACCAGTGAAAAAAGATGCGACTATTTCAGGAGATGCGGGCACAGCAATGCCTTTTTTTATACCAATTTTAATTTTATCTGTAATATCAAAAATAATTTGTTCTGAAAGTATGTCAAGAAGTGTAGAAAGTAAATTACTACCTAATACCATATGGACAAATTGTTCATGTTCTCTTAAAAAATTCAAAATATGATGAATAATGCTGATATAAAAAGAATATGAGGCTATATAATCCGCTGAAGCAGGATTTATTGCATCAAAATCAGTTTGTAGCTGACAAACAAAAAAACGAAAAAACTCATATTTATCTGCAAAGTGCTTATAAAATGTTGTTCTTCGAATCATTGCTTTTTTACATAATTCATTTACTGTTATATCTTCAAAATGTTTCTCACTCATAAGCTGCAAAAAAGCTTCTGTTAATGATTTATATGTACGGATAATCCGTAAGTCATATTTATCTTTCATTTTATTCTCCTTTTCGGAAACAGATTAGTATAGGTTGTTTCTTATCTATCAAAACTAGTTGATTTGACCGTTGAATTGATAATAGAAATATTCTACACTTAAAAATATCACATGTCAATTATTAACACATGTTGATAAATAAGGGAGGTAAGGCAAATGAACACAAGTGCATTATTTGAGCCAATTCAAATTGGCAATGTAGAATTGAAAAACAGGATTGCGATGTCACCAATGAATATGGGCTACACAGGGTCGGAAGGTTATGCAAGTGAGGAATCAAATGCATGGTATGCGACTAGGGCAAGAGGAGGCTTTGGCCTTATCATTACAGAATGTGTAGTAGCAAATCCTTATCCATGGCGTGGCAGTGATTCACTTAATCCCCTATTATGTGACAGTCAAAAGAAATACCGCTATTTAAGCCAAATGGCCGATGTTATTCATTCATATAAGGGGACGAAAGTGTTTATGCAGCTTTCTCCAGGTTGGGGACGGCAAGGGCATCCGGATATGGTGCATGAGGGCATTGCTTCTGGAGCTCCTTCAGCCATTCCTATGGAAACAGATTTGCGTAATCTAAACAATGGTTGGGCTAAACAGCTTAAAAGAGTCGGTATAACTCTGATTGATGAGCTTGGAGGCATTGAAAAATTCAAGAGCCTTAGTGATGAAGAGTATGAGGATGTAAAAACCATGGCCTTTAGTTACTTAAAAAAGAATGCTCCAGAACTTTTTCATGCACTTAAAGGAGATATTCCACGAGAACTTACTATTGAAGAAATAGAGAAGATGGAGGAATTCATGGTGGAGCAGGCCTGTGCTGTTTATAAGCTGGGATATGATGGTGTAGAACTCCATACGCCTCACGGATATCTTATGCATCAATTCTTGTCACCACGATCTAATCATCGTACAGACTTGTATGGTGGAAGCACTGAAAATCGTGCGCGTATAGTTACAAATATTATTGAGCGTATTAGAAAAAAAGTTGGTCCGGAAAAAGTATTGGGTTGTCGTCTTTCTGGTGATGAGTTGATGCGAGGTGGTTTAGAGCATGAAGAAGTTTGCAAGCTTATCAAAATTTTTACTGATGCAGGCGCAAATTATTTTAATGTATCACAAGGCTGTTATGAAAATCCTGGAGCAGGATTCGCACCTGATGGTGAAAATGACTTTACACATTGGTCACCTGGTTTTAAAAAGGCCAGCGGAGGATTGCCGGTAATCACACCAAATTTTATTAATCCGGAAACGGCAGTTGAAGCAATTGAGAGTGGAATGACCGACATTATTTCATTGGGCCGTCAATCTATTGCTGATCCTTACTGGCCTGCAAAGGTGAAAGCTGGACGTTGTGAAGATATTGTAAAATGCATTCGCTGTCAGCAATGCTACATGAATTTGTTTGAGTCCCGTTGGATTCGTTGTGCTACGAACCCTACCGCAGGTTTTGAAAAGTATTATCCAGAGCTTTGGCAGGATGATGGTTTAATGGATGTACGTGCAAAAAAATTTATGGATAAACGAGAAGGTTTATCCCTCATATAAGAAAGGAGCGACTAAAATGAGCGAAAAATATTTTGATGATGGTTTCTTTAAAATAGATCCAGAATGCCATTTAATGGGCAATATGGAACCGATTAATCACTTTCCAGGCGTGAAAATGTGGTGGCAATCAATTGATAGTGCTACACGTCCCATATTACAAGGGTCACCGAAAGAGCTTCAAGATATGCTGGAACCTTGGGAATTTCAAAAAAATACGGATCCTGAAAATATTATCCGCGCAATGGATAAATACGGTGTGGATATTGCATGTCTTCTACCTGAATCAATGATGGATACTACGGGATATTCCAGTCGTTGGTGCACAAATGGTGCTACATGGGAGGTTGTTCAAAAACATCCCGACCGTTTTATCATTGAGCCGAATCTTTCTCCTATTAAACATAGAGGAGTAGATAATGCTATATGGGAGATGGAATATTGGGTAGAGCGTGGTGCTAAGATATTTAAATACTATCCGCCAGAGGATACCTATATTAATGATCCAGAGTTATGGCCATTTTATAAGAGGGCTGAAGAATTAGGCATCGTGTTAGACATTCACACAGGTTTTTCATGGGTACCACCTGGAAAGAGCAAACATTGCCTGCCTATACAGCTTGATGATGTTGCTCGTGATTTCCCAAACTTAAAGCTTGTAGCCTTTCACATGGGGTATCCATATTGTGATGATCTCAATATGGTAGCAATGGGACATCCTAATGTGTATTTATGTTTGAGTCTGCTTGTACCTTGGGCAATAACTGCACCATATAAATTTGGAAAAATCCTTGGAGAAGCAATGCGATTTGTAGGACCAGACCGTATTATTTGGGGGACAGACAGTGCAGGATTTGGTGCTCAGATTGGTGCAGCAGTGATGGGATTGCGCAACTTCCAAATACCTGATGAATTACAATGGCAATATGGTTATTTACCTTTATCCGATGAGGACAAACACAAGATTTTTGGAGGTAATCTAGCTGAACTGTTAGGGATTGATTCCACTGTACGACGTATCAGCAAATGATGGTGAGTTCTATATTAAATGGTAAGATGAAAAGTTGTAATTATGTAGTTTTATAGTGGGTCGCAAAAGACGGGCTTGAAATTAAATTTTATGAAAGGAGATAAAAAAATGCATAAATTCGAAGGTAAATATGCTATTGCTACAGGTGGGACGGATGGCATTACAAAGGAAAGTATTATCTGTATGGCAAGGAAAGGATTAAGTGGTGCCATAATCGCTGGTAGAAATGAAGAACGAGGTATAAAAGCCGCTGAAGAAATCAAAAAGTTAACTGGTTGTGAGTGTTATTATGTTCAGACTGATGTTTCAAAACCAGAGGATATAGTAAACTTATTTAAAGTAGCAAAATCGAAATTCCCTACTATTCAAATTTTAGTAAATGGTGCAGGAGTATGTCCATCAATGCCAATTGAAACTATTGATGCACAAGAATGGGACAGGGTAATGAATATTAATTTAAGAAGTATGCACCTATGTATACTAGAAGCTCTTAAGTTTATGAAACCACAGAAATATGGAAAGATAATAAATGTCTCTTCTGCTGCAGGTAGAATTGGTGGGACTGAATCATCTATAGCCTATTCTGTATCGAAAGGTGGAATGATTACTGCTACTAAATGTTATGCAAAAGCATACGGTGTTTACAATATTAATGTAAATAGTATCTGTCCAGGTGCCATTAAAACAAATATGATTGCTGATTTTACTTATGCAAATGCTCCAGAATCCTTAATTAAAAAAATCATTCCGTTGGGTAGATTAGGAAAAGTTGAAGATTGTAGTGGAGTTATAGAATTTCTAGCTAGTAATGATTCAGATTACATCACTGGATGTAGCATAGATGTAAATGGTGGAGTATTCATGAATTAAAAAATAATGTTTTTTACGGCTCTGGGCATATTAATATTTCCGCAAGCTCTTAATGAGCGATTTCATGAATGTTCAGTTGCTTTCATGAAAGAAGTTTTTAATTTTAAAGGCATGGTTAATACACTATGCCTTTAAGATTTTTCCTGTATAATTCCACTTAAATGGCTTTGCTAGATTTTATAATATGTTATAAAATCTAATATCTTGGCCTCAGATTCATGGACTGATTTAAAAATTGCACACCTACTTAATATTTTTCAGCTTAATATACTGAGCCAAATTTCAATTTAATTTAACCATAACGTATATTTGGGAATATAAACTATTCTTATACTATGAGTTCCATTTTCTAAAAAAGCTTGTCTTGTTTTCATACTTTCTAGTATTCCTTAGTGACCTTTTTTTGCCTAAATCTTTTTTAGTTCCACATTGATTTAACATATATTTAACACAACTTTCAGACTTATGTGCATTTAATTGATCCATTACAAATATGTATTTATCATTATGGACAAGAGAAATTACATTTGATATATGTTTTAATTTCTATTCACGTGATTTAAATCCACCATCTTTAGACGGTATAAGCTTTTAGCTTTTTAAGAAAATGTAAATATGATCATACTAATTACAAAGGCAAGGAATTAGTAATGGATGAGTACAATAAGGGCAGTCAACTGTATATGACATAAAATATCGTGCTATATGCATAACAAAATACGGACATAAAGTATTGCAAAAACTGATATCTTCAAGATTACGAGAACCAATTCGGCAACATTTGTGGTTAGGAGGATACTTTTGTGCAAAGAGATGTTTTTGAAGTGATTTGTATAAAACAAAGATTGTTAAAAAAATAGTTATTCTTTCAATAGCAAAAAAAAAAGCTTATAATAAAATAGAATACTGATTGCGACTATAATCTACAAAGGTTTACAAAGAATCTTTTATATTAAGTTTGATAAAGAGAGTAATATTTTAAGAGGTGTGATAATAATGAAAACTGAGCAAGGATTAGTAATTGAAGTGGATAACGATATTGCAAAAATAAGAGTTGGGAGGCATAGTGATTGTAAAAATTGTGGTGCTTGCCCAGGTGATAATAGTATAATTATAAGTGCAAATAATACAGTAGGAGCAAAACCTGGACAAAGAGTAGCTTTTGAAATGAAGGATGTAAATGTTTTAAGAGCAGCCTTTATTGTGTTCATTTTTCCATTGATTGCTGCATTTATAGGTGTATTATTAGGAATGTTTATTGGAGATTATCTTCAACAAGATGGATTTTATTATGAGATATTTGGAGGAATAATAACTTTTGCATTATCTTTGGTATTTGTAAAAGCATTTGATAAAGCTGAAAAAGCAAGCGCTAAGTCACAACCTGTGATTATTGAAATTTTATAAAAGATAACTAGTATTATTAAAATGAACAAAACGAAATAAATAAATCATAATTTTGAGTAAAAATTTATGAACATATCCAAAATAGAATTTATATTCTCACTTTTTTTATTTATCAAACTGATAGAAGGATTATTTTTTGCAATAAATTTAATAAGTATATGTAATAAGTTGTTAATTGAAAAATTTGTGAGGTGATCATTAATGTTAAAAAGTTTTCTTGGAGGAATTCATCCTAAAGACAGCAAAGCATACTCTTCTGAAAAATCTATTGAAATTCCGCCATTACCTTCAACTGTTATCATTCCTATGAGTCAGCATATAGGTGCTCCTTGCGTTCCGGTGGTAAAAGTTGGGGATAAAGTAAAAAAAGGACAAGTTATAGGGCAAAGTGATGCTTTTATGCATAGCCCAATTCATTCATCAATTTCCGGAGAGGTTATCAAAGTTGAAGATATGCCACATACTTCGTTGGTAAAATGCCTGTCTGTTGTTATAAAAAATGACGGATTAGATGAATGGGCTGAAGGTATTCCAATGCAACGTGATTGGGATAAGCTAGAGACTCAAGAAATAAAAGACATAATAAAGGGTGCTGGAATAGTTGGAATGGGAGGAGCTACTTTTCCTACTCATATAAAGCTTTCGCCAAGTCCAGATAAGAAAATTGATACTTTTATTTTAAATGCTGCTGAATGCGAACCTTATTTAACAGCAGATTATAGAATGATGCTTGAATATGCTGACCGTATAGTAACTGGAGTAAAAATACTTATGAAAACTCTTGGGGTTACTAAAGGTTTTGTTGGAATAGAAAATAATAAACCTAAAGCTGTTGAAGTTATGAAAGAAGCTTTTAAAGGTACTTCTATTGAAGTTGTAGCACTGCCTACTAAGTATCCACAAGGTGCAGAAAAAATGTTGATAAAAGTACTTACTGACCGTGAAGTTCCTCAAGGTGGATTACCAATGGATGTAGGGGTTGTTGTACAAAATGTTGGTACAGCTGTAGCAGTATGCGATGCGGTAGTTAATGGAATTCCACTTATTGAAAGAGTTACTACAGTATCTGGTGATGCTATAAAAGAACCTAAAAACTTATTGTTAAGAATAGGGACAACCTTTAAAGATGCAATTGACTATTGTGGAGGTTATGAGAAAACTCCTAAAAAAATAATTATGGGAGGTCCAATGATGGGCTTTGCTCAATTCACGACCGATGTACCAGTAATTAAAGGTGTGTCAGGGATATTGGCATTAAGTAAGGATAAAGTAAATACTGGAGAAGAATACAATTGTATTAGATGTGGTAGATGTGTTGAAGCATGTCCTATGGGATTGGTACCTAGTATGTTAAGCATACTTGGAGAACGTCATAAATTCCAAGAAGCAAAAGAAGAATATGGTTTATTAAATTGTATAGAATGTGGAAGTTGTGTTTACACATGTCCTGCAAAGCGTAATATCGTTCAATATATAAGATATTCAAAAGCGCTAAATGCAGCACAGGCACAAAAAAAGTAGAGGAAGAAGGGTTAAAATGAGTTCCGAAGTAGTAGTAAAAGATACTAAAACACAAGATATTAAACCAAAAGGAATTGAAGTTCAGGAAGAAAAATTCACTGTTTCAGCATCACCTCATATTAGATGTGATGAATCAATTTCAAAAATAATGTGGAATGTAAATTTAGCTTTAGCGCCAGCTGCTATTTTTTCAATATTTTATTTTGGTTTTCCAGTACTAATTAATTTAATTGTAGGAGGAGCTTCAGCGGTTGCTTTTGAATATTTGGTACAAAAGTTCCAAAAAAAGAGAATTACAGCTTTTGATGGAAGTGCATGTTTAACTGGTGTGCTTTTAGCAATGTGTGTTTCACCAAGTCTGCCTGTATATATGATAATAGCTGGTTCATTTGTATCTATAGTAATAGCTAAACACTCTATGGGTGGATTAGGATACAATATTTTCAACCCAGCTCATATTGGAAGAGCCGCATTAATGGTATCTTGGCCAGTAGCAATGACTACATGGACTAAGATGACAACCTCTGTAGATGTAGTTAGTAGTGCTACACCATTAAACATATTAAAGCAACAAGGATATGCTAAGTTAATTGAAACCTTTGGAAGTAATATGGACATGTATAAAGCTATGTTCCTTGGCACAAGAAATGGAAGTGCAGGAGAAACTTCAACTATTTTACTTGTCTTAGGCGGAATTTTTCTTATATATAAAGGATATATTAAGTGGCAAGTTCCAGTTTGTATGATAGGAACAGTTGGGCTAGTAACTTGGATTTTTGGACCAGCAGGTTTATTTACTGGTGACCCAATATTTCATATGATGGCTGGAGGATTAATTATAGGTGCATTTTTCATGGCAACGGATATGGTAACTGCTCCAATAACTTTAAAAGGTCAGATAATTTTTGCTGTAGGGGCAGGACTTATAACTTCTTTAATTAGATTGTTAGGTGGATATCCAGAAGGTGTTTGCTACTCACTTTTATTAATGAATGCAGTAACACCATTGATTGATCGTTTTGTTAAGCCAAAACAATTTGGAGCAAGGGGGTAGAGAAATGTCCAATGAACATACTATTAAAAAGGAATATTCAATTTTTGAGATAGCAATAAATTTAGTAATAACTTGTTTAGTTTCTGGGTTAATAATAGGACTAGTATATTATGTTACTGCACCAATTGCAGCTCAAAAGAGAGAAATATCAAAACAAGAATCTATGAAAGCCTTGGTTAGTGATGCAGATAGTTTTAAAGCAGTATCAGGAAAAACTGAGTGGTTTACAGCTGAGAAGGCTGGGAAAATTGTTGCCTACGTGGTTCCAGGTGAAAGCAAAGGATATGGTGGAGAAATTAAAATGCTTGTAGCTATTAAGCCATCTGGAGAGGTAATAGATTATAAGATTTTGGCACATAATGAAACACCAGGTCTTGGAGATAATGCCTCAAAAGAGCCTTTTAGAAGTCAATTTAAAGGAAAGAAGGAGCAAAATTTAACAGTCACAAAAGATGCTTCTGATAAAGAGGATATTCAAGCTATGACAGGAGCAACAATATCATCTAAAGCAGTAACATTAGCTGTTAAAAATGCTGTCCATGAAGTGACAGAATTTGCAGGAGGTAAGTAATATGAAGGAAAAGTGGAAAATTTTTAGCAAAGGTTTATATGATGAAAATCCAATATTTATACTATGCTTAAGTCTTTGTCCTGCATTAGCTGTTACATCATCAGTAATAAATGCACTAACAATGGGCATATGTGTAACATTTGTTATCTCTTCAAATAATGTTGTGGTATCACTCACAAGAAAATTTGTAAATCCAAAGGTTAGAGTACCAGTATATATTACCTTTATAGCAACTATAGTAACCCTTGTGGAACTTATATTACAGGCAATTTCACCAGAATTATATAGTGCTCTTGGAATTTATTTGGACTTAGTAGTTGTTTTTGCAATAATATTAGCTAGAGCTGAAGTATTTGCATCAAAAAATAAAGTATTACCATCCTTCCTTGATGGTTTTGGTATGGGATGTGGGTTCACCCTAGCAATGCTTGCTATATCTGTAATAAGAGAACTTTTAGGAAGTGGATCAATTCTTGGGTATAGAGTTCTTGGAGAGTGGTATAATGCTCCATTAATTATGATTTTGCCAGCTGGTGCATTCATATTAATTGGCTATATGATAGGAGCAATTAAACTTCATAGTGAGCATAAAGAAGCCAAAAAAACAGAAGGAAGTGAAGCATAATGAAGGAATATTTTACATTGTTTGTAGGTTCATTACTTGTAAACAATTTTGTATTAACAAAATTTGTAGGTCTTTGCATATTTTTTGGAGTTTCTAAGAGTTTAGATGCATCCATAGGGATGGGGATGGCAGTTACTTCAGTTATAACACTTAGTTCAGCCTTAGCTTGGGTAGTATATAATTTTGTACTTGCACCTTTAGGGTTGACCTTTTTAAGGACAATTGTCTTTGTAATACTTATAGCAAGTTTTGTACAATTGTTAGAAGTAATTATTAAAAAACAAGCACCTACATTATATAGTATGTGGGGAATTTATCTTCTTCTAATAGCAACAAACTGTATAGTATTATCTGTACCAATCTTAAGTATTGATTCAGGATATTCATTCCCTAAAAGTGTAGTATTCTCAATAGGTTCAGGTATGGGCTTCTCACTTGCTTTAATACTAATGGCAAGCTTAAGAGAAAAATTGGTTTATGCAGATGTACCAAAGCCTTTACAAGGAACAGGGATTGCATTTGTATTGGCAGGTATGTTGGCATTGGCATTCCTAGGATTTTCAGGAATGATATAAAGGAGTTGAGTGTAAATTATGTTTACTGCAATAATGGTTATAATTGTATTGGGTGGAATTGGAGCAGTATTTGGTCTTATTCTTGCCTATGCAAATAAAAAATTCGCAATGGAGGTAAATCCTCTTATTCATGAAGTTGAAGATATACTTCCTAAAGGACAATGTGGTGCATGTGGATATGCAGGATGTGCAGCATATGCAGAAGCTGTTGTTGAAAATCCAGATGTTGCTCCAAATTTATGTGTTCCTGGTAAAGATGCAGTGGCAAAGCTTGTAGCTGAAATCACAGGAAAAGCTGCTGAAAAAGTTGAGCCAAGAATTGCTCATGTTAGATGTAAAGGAACGATTGATAAGGCAACTTTAAGTTATAGCTACGAAGGAGTAAAAGACTGTAAAGCTGCAAGTTTAGTTCAAGGAGGTCCTAAGGGCTGTAAACATGGGTGTCTTGGATTTGGTACTTGCGTAAGCGTTTGTCCATTTGGTGCTATGACAATGGGAGAAAATGGATTACCAATTGTAAACAAGGAAAAATGTACTGGATGTAGAAAATGTGAAGAATCATGTCCAAAGAATGTAATTCAAATGATAGGAATTAACAGTCATGTAAAAGTTGATTGTAATTCTAAGGACAAGGGAGCTATTGCTAGAAAATTATGTACTGCTGCATGTATAGGCTGTGGGCTTTGTGCAAAAAATTGCAGCTATGGAGCAATTGAAATTAAAAATAATCTTGCAGTAGTAAATACTCAAATATGTGTTGAGAAATGCAGTGAAGCAACTTGTTTAGCAAAATGTCCAACAGGGGCAATAAAAATTGCAAACTAATAAAAATATAGATATCTAACACGAGAATTAGATTTATGCACCAATTACCGAAATCCAATACATTTGTCTTCTGCAGGACTAGTGAAATTTTCGCTGGAAGGTTCTAAATGTGAGCTTGCCGTCATTTCAGCGTGTTCCAGATGTAAAATCCGGACGAGCTGAAATGAAACAAGCTCCCATTAAGAACCTTCAACAGCTCAATTTCACATGCCTGCTCCAGAAAAATGTATCAGATTTCTAGTGTAGTGTTACGATTATAATTTCTCAAAAGTGGATTTATATCCCGTCTATAAGTTTGATTATTAATTATGATATCTATATTAATATTGAATTTTGAAAATTAAATAAAAGACTAGTAATAAGTGAGAAGTTAAAAATGCTGAATTAAAAGTAATACTTTTCACTTATTACTTTTATACAGAAAATATAGTGCAATTAACAATGTATAGTTTAGAGTTTATACCCTTTATGGGTAGTTTGTGACCAATGAATGATGAAAGCTCCAAAGGAGAAAGTTCATGTTTCCAAATGTAAAATTTGGATATTTACTTTTTGGACACTTACTTTTCCTTCAGAATTTCTATTGATCAATGTAGAATTTTTATCAGAACTTATATATTAAAAAAATTAATAAATTGGGTAAAGGGAAGAGTGCATATGGAAAATTACATCAAAGAATCGCATACAAGATCTATTAAAATGGGAATACTATCAAGAAATTTATATAGTGCTAAGATAGTAAAAGGAGAAGAGCTTCGAGATATACTCGATAGAAATAAGAATCTTATTTTAGTGGCAACTCCCTTCATGAATCGCTTGTATAATTTTGTTAAGGAGTCTGAGTTCTTTGCAACATTATGTGATAATGAAGGCTGCATACTAAATGTAATAGGAAATGAAAAAATATTGAGTGAAGCTACAAAACTAAAAATGATACAGGGAGCATATATGGATGAGGCTCACATTGGAACAAATGCAATGAGCTTAGCAATATCAAAAAAGTCTCCAGTTCAGATTTCAGGGGAAGACCATTTTATTGAAGCATATCATAAGTGGACATGTTCAGCTGCACCAATTAAAGATATAAATGGAGAAATAATTGGATGTATTGATTTGACAGGCTATAAAGGAAATGCTCATCCACATACCTTAGGAATGGTTGTTGCAGCAGCCGATGCTATAGAAACTATGCTTGAGATTAGCAAATATAATTCAATGCTTGAGATTTCAAAAAGACGTTTAGAGACTACTTTTAATTCAATTTCTTCAGGAATTTTAACCTGTGATTTATTAGGGAATATAACTACAATGAATAGTTATGCAGTCAAGCTGTTTGGAAGTACCAGGCATGAAATTAAAAAAATGAAAGTTTCTGATTTTCTTCAAAATTGGGAAGAAATAATTCAACATATTAATATTAAGAGAGATTTTATTAATGAAGATTTACATATTAATGCAAAAATTAATAAATTGCAGTGCACACTTACTTTGTACCCAATATATGATCAAGAAATGAATATTCAAGAAATTACTATTGTAATTAATGAATTTAAAAAAGCTAGAAAACTTGCAGGGAAAATATTAGGTGGTCAGGCAAAGTATACTTTCGAACAAGTCATAGGAAGAAATGATAAATTTACAAAAATAGTTGATTATTCTAAAAAGATAGCAAATAGTAAATCAACGATCTTAATAACAGGTGAAAGTGGTACTGGAAAAGAAGTTTTTGCGCAAGCAATTCATAATTATAGCATACGTAAAGAGGAGCCTTTTATTGCAGTAAATTGTGGTGCAATTCCTAAAACACTAATAGAATCAGAGTTATTTGGATATGATGATGGAGCATTCACTGGAGCTAAAAAGGGAGGGAGCCCTGGCAAATTTGAAATTGCTGATGGAGGAACAATTTTTTTAGATGAAATAGGAGAAATGCCTGTTGATATGCAGACAAAATTGTTAAGAGTACTTGAAGAGAATGTAATTACACGGATAGGAAGTTCAATAGAAATACCTATTGATGTGAGAATTATAGCTGCAACCAATAAATGCCTAGAAGATGAGATAGAAAAAGGACAGTTCAGAAGAGATTTATATTATAGGTTGAATGTTTTGCCAATAAATTTACCTCCACTTAGAGATAAAAGAGATGATATTCCAGAATTAATAAATTATTATATGAAAAAAATATCTGAAAAACTTGGAAAACAAAGTATGGATATTCCTGAGGAATATATAAAATATCTAATGAATTATGATTGGCCAGGGAATATTAGAGAATTAGAAAATGTTATCGAATTAATAATAAATTCAGAAGAATTACAATTTAATCTTGGGAATAAAGTAGGTGAGGGAGAAAAAAATATAATGTGCTTAGCTCAAAATAATAGCCTGGAATTGATTGAAAGGCAGCATATTATAAAAGTTTTAAAAGAAGTTAATGGTAATATGACTTTGGCTGCTAGTATATTAGAAATTGGAAGAAATACTTTATATAGAAAAATTGAAAAATTTCATATCAACTATTCCAAAATAGAACACTGTTCTGAAATGGAACAGTAATTATTGAATTATTTGTGTCAAAATGGAACAGTTATTGTCCTTAAAAAGCAGATATTAAAATATGTGATTTTAAAATTAAGAAAATAGAAGGATTAAAGGCAGATTTCATGTTGGCACGGAATTTGCTTGTATATTATTGTATACCAAATAAAAGGCAAAGAATCTGTCTGCAGTTAGGAGGAGTAAAAATGAAGTCTGTTCCAGTTGAAGAGGCAGTAGGTATGGTATTATGCCATGACTTAACTAAAATAGTCCCAGGAGAATTTAAGGGAGTCGCATTTAAAAAAGGCCATGTAATAAATGAAGAAGACATACCTAAAATGCTAGATATGGGGAAGCGAAACATTTATGTTTGGGAAATGCAAGAGGGAATACTTCATGAAAATGAAGCTGGAGAAAGGATGGCTAAAGCTGTAGCAGGTAAGGAAATTATTTTTAATGAACCATCTGAAGGAAAGGTGAGTTTAATTGCAAAATGTAAAGGTTTGCTGAAAGTGAATTATTCAGTCATGGAGAGGATAAATACAATAGATGAAGCGATGCTTGCAACTTTACATACTGATATTGTTGTGGAAGAAGGAAGCGTAGTTGCAGGAACTAGAATAATACCTCTTTTAATTGATAGTCACAAAATTGAACATATAGAAATAATTTGCGAAGAAGAAGGACCTATTATTTGGGTAGAACCATTAAAAGCTATGAAGGTTGGAGTAATTACAACTGGTAGTGAAGTTTATACAGGAAGAATAGAAGATAAATTTGGCCCTGTTATTAAAAGAAAACTGGCTGAAGTTGGGAGCGAAGTAATAAAACAGATTTTGGTTTCTGATAGCACAAGTATGATTGTAGATGCAGTCAATGAATTATTAGAAATCGGAGCTGAAATGATTATCGTTACTGGTGGTATGTCAGTAGATCCAGATGATGTTACACCAGCTGGAATAAGAGAAGCTGGAGCAAATATAGTATCTTATGGTGCGCCAGTACTTCCAGGAGCTATGTTTTTAATTGCATATAAGGATGAAACACCTGTTTTAGGACTTCCAGGCTGTGTAATGTATAGCAAACGTACAATATTTGATCTTATGCTTCCAAGGGTTGTAGCTGGTGAAAAGATAAAAAGAGAAGATATTGCAAGGTTAGGGCATGGGGGAATGTGTTTAAATTGTGAAATATGTACTTTCCCAGCTTGTAGTTTTGGAAAGTGGTAGTAATAAGGTTATGTCTTTTAAATTAAGACACCACCTTCTTATATATAATATTCAAATAAGGGGGATTCGAAATGTTAAAAAAGGTAATTAAAATTAATGGAGCTAGCAGGACTCTAATTATTGACCCAGAAAGCTCACTCTCTGATGTTTTAAGAAAACAATTACATTTAACTGGTACCAAGGTTGGCTGTGGAATAGGTGAATGTGGTGCTTGTAATGTCATAATGAATGGTAAAGTAGTTAAGTCATGCATAACTAGAATGAAAAGAGTGCCAGATGAAGCTGAAATTATTACTATTGAAGGTATTGGAACTCAAGATGATTTACATCATATTCAATTTGCGTGGATGATACATGGAGCAGCGCAATGTGGATTTTGTACCCCTGGTTTCATAGTAAGTGCAAAGGCACTTTTAGATGAAAATAATAATCCGACAAGAGAAGATGTAAGAAATTGGTTCCAAAAAAACAGAAATGTTTGTAGATGTACAGGATATAAACCTTTAATAGATGCTGTAATGGAAGCTGCTAGATTAATTAGAGGTGAAGTTACAAGAGAGCAGTTGTGGTTTAAACTTCCGGTTGGTGCTACTTTATTGGGTACTGATGCAGTAAGACCTTCTGCTTGTGCGAAAGTTACTGGAACTTGGGACTTTGGTGCTGATCTAGGATTAAAGCTTCCAGAAAATACTTTACATATTAAACTTGTTCAAGCAACGGTTTCTCATGCTAATATTATTTCAATTGATACAGCTGAAGCTGAAAAGATGCCTGGAGTATATAAAGTTATTACTTATAAAGATGTAAAAGGCACAAATAGAATTAATGGTTTAGCATTCCCATCAAACAAAGGTGATGGACTTGAAAGACCAATATTAAATGATAAGAAAATATTCCAATTTGGTGATGCAATTGCAATGGTTCTTGCAGATACACCTACTCATGCTGAAAATGCAGCTAAAAAAGTTGTTGTAGAAATTGAAGAATTACCTGCATATATGAGTGCACCAGCTGCTATGGCAGAAGATGCTATTGAAATACATCCAGGAACCCCTAATATTTATTTTGAAACAAGAGTTGTCAAGGGTGAAGATACAGCACCTTTGATGGAAGAATTATCTTATGTTGTTGAAGATGATTCATATGTAGGAAGACAACCTCACTTGCCAATTGAACCAGACGTTGGATTCGCGTATTTTAATGAAGATGGGCAATTAGTAATTCACTCAAAGAGTGTTGCACTGCATTTCCATGCACTTATGATAGCAGATGGTATTGGTCTTCCAGTAGATAAAATTTCAATAGTTCAAAATCCAACAGGAGGAACTTTTGGTTATAAATTTAGTCCTACAATTGAAGCCTTACTTGGAGTTGCAGCAATTGAAACAGGAAAACCAGTATATCTAGAATTTAACATGTTCCAACAAATTACTTATACTGGAAAGAGATCTCCATTCTATATGCATATAAAAATGGGTGCTGATGCAGATGGAAAAATAAAAGCAATGGAAACAGATTGGTCTGTTGACCATGGTCCATATTCTGAGTTTGGTGATTTGCTTACAACAAGAGGATCGCAATTTATGGGTGCAGGTTACAGAATTGATAACATCAGAGGAGAAGGAAGAACTGTTGCCACAAATCATGCATGGGGATCAGCGTTCAGAGGATATGGTTCACCACAAAGTTTGTTTGCGTCAGAAGTGTTGATTGATGAACTTGCTGAAAAAATTGGGATGGATCCACTAGAATTTAGATATAAGAATGTTTATAGACAAGGTGATACAACTCCTAATGGTTGCGAACCAGATGTAATTGTTCTTCCACAATTACTTGATATGATTAGACCTTATTATAAGGAAGCAAAGGAAACAGCAAATGAAAAGAATAAGACAAGCACTGATAAAAAATATGGAGCTGGAATATCATTATTGATTTATGGCTGTGGACTTGATGGACCTGATACGTCTGAAGCTTGGGCAGAGTTGACAGAAGATGGTGTAATAGTTGGAAACTCATGGGAAGATCATGGACAAGGGGCAGATATGGGAACTTTAGCAATATCATATGAGACCTTAAGAAAAGCAGGGTTTACGCCAGAAAATATCAAGTTAGTATTAAATGATATGAATTTTACACCAAATAGTGGACCAGCAGGTGGAAGCCGTTCAAATGTTCTTACAGGTAATGCAACTAGAGTTGCTTGTGAAAACTTACTTGAAGGCATGAAGAAACCAGATGGAACTTACAGAAGTTATCATGAAATGATAGCAGAAGAAAAGCCAGTTAAATATTATGGAAAATGGACAGCGCCTTGTACAGCATGTGATGTAGAAACTTCACAAGGAAATCCATTCCCAACATACATGTATGGAGTATTGTTGGCAGAGGTAGAAGTAGATATAAATACTGGAAAAGCTAAAGTTGAAAAACTAGTAATAGCATCTGATATTGGAGTTATTATAAATAAACTTGTAGTTGATGGTCAGATTCTTGGAGGTTTAGCTCAAGGTATTGGTCTTGCGTTAACTGAAGACTTTGAGGATCTTAAGAAACATACAACATTGACTGGTTGTGGAATTCCACAAGTAAGAGATGTAACTGATGATATAACATTACTTTATTTAGAAACTCCAAGACCACTTGGACCTTATGGGGCATCAGGTGCTGGTGAAATGCCATTATCTGCACCACATGCAGCAATTGTTAATGCAATCTATGATGCTTGTGGAGTTAGAATAACACATCTTCCAGCACTTCCAGAAAAGATACTTGCTGGTTTGAAAAAATTAAATAAGTAATATTATTTTAGTATTGGAGCCTAAGGTATGTAAGATGCAAAAACATACCTTGGGCTCTAGCTAAAAAAATCAAGGATCAATACGTAGTAGTCAATTATCAATTGTCAATAATCAATTTTCAAACTGTAAATTGAATAACTCTTCAGTTCAACTGTAAACTGTAAATTGTGAACTGTAAACTGAAAACGGGGGTGTCAAATGGATCTAGATAAACTTCTTTCTATACAGGACAGGTGCATAAATGATAATCCGCCTGCATGTAATACTCAATGTCCTATTCATGTTGATGTCAAAGGAATTACATTAGAAGTAGGAAAAGGAAATTTTGAAGAAGCATATAAAATACTAAAAAAAAGAATGCCCTTTACTAATATTATAGGCTTAATTTGTGATCATCCTTGTGAAGATTTCTGCATAACAAAAAATCTAGGAGGGGCAATTTCAATTCACGAACTTGAAAAAGCTGTAATAGCTTATGGGAAAAATGCAAAAATAAAAAAACTGCCAATTCCTAAACTTTCTAAAAAAATTGCAGTAATTGGTGGGGGGATAAGTGGAGTTACTTGTGCCTGTGATCTTAATGAAAAAGGCTATAGTGTTGATATTTTTGAAAAGGAAAATATGCTTGCAAATACTATTTTTGAAGCTTATAAGGAAAAATTGGACCTAAAATTAATACAAGAAGAAATCAGCAAGATCGAAAATTTAGGTATTGAAATAGAATTGAACAGTGAAGTGACTCCAGAAAAATTAACAGATATTATTGCTGAATATGATGGAGTTTATATTGGTACAGGTGAATGGAAAGAAAAATTTGATATTGATGAAGCTACACTACAGACACAGATTGAGAAAGTTTTTATTGGAGGAAAACTTGTAACAGGAAATGAGTCAGTTATACAGGCAGTAGCAACAGGAAGAAGTGCTGCTGTATCACTCGATAGGTTTGTTCAGAAGAAATCACTTACTGCTTCAAGAGGAAAAGAAGGTGCTTATGAAAGTGTGCTTGAAGTGGAGATAAATGATCAAGAAGTTTTACCGAGAATACTACCTAAAGATATTGCTTTTAGTAGAGAAGAGGCAATTGATGAAGCCTTGAGATGTATTCAATGTGAATGTCATAAGTGTGTTAAAGCTTGTATCCATCTTCAAAAGGAGAAATTAGATCCTAAAGCTTATATAAGAACAATTAATCAAAATGAAAGAATAATTCTTGGTGATCATTATGCAAATAAGACAATAAATTCTTGTTTAGAATGTGGATTATGTGGTGCTGTTTGCCCAACTGGAATAGATATGGGAGAAATTATAAAAGAAACGCGAAGAAGTATGGTTTCAAAGGAGAAAATGCCACAGTCTGCGCATGATTTTGCATTAAAGGACATGGAATATACAAATAGCAGCTATTTTGAATTAGTAAAACATGAACCTGGCACAAACAATAGCAGTTATGTATTTTATCCAGGCTGTCAGTTAAGTGCAACTTATCCTGATTATGTGATAAAGGTGTATAAATATTTAATGGAAAAGATTCAAGGTGGTGTTGGCCTATATTTAGGCTGTTGTGGAGCACCAGCTGATTTCGCGGGGCAAGAAGAACAATTTAAAAATAGCATGGCAAAAATTTATGCTAATATTGAGAATTTGGGTAAACCAGTAGTTATAACAGCCTGCTCTACATGTTTTAATAATTTTACAACTGGTATGGGTGATATAGAAATTAAATCTCTTTGGGAAGTATTTAATGAAAATGGACTTCCAAGTGATGTTAAACTCGGAGATGGAAAAATCTTAGCAGTACATGATGCTTGTACTACAAGGAAAGAAAAAAATATTCATGAGAGCATAAGAAATATTGCTAAGAGTTTAAACTATAAAATCGAAGAACCTAAATATACAAAGGAAACCACTAAGTGCTGTGGCTTTGGAGGAGTTGTTTACTTTGCTAATAAGGAATTTAGCAAGGAAGTAACAGAAGATAGAATAAAGGAATCAGACAATGATTTTCTTGCTTACTGTGCTATGTGTAGGGATTTATTTACATTGAAAGGTAAAAAAACCTATCATATTTTAGATTTAATATTTGGAAATGACGAAGAGAATATTTCAGATATAAAGGTTCCAACCTTGTCTGAAAGACGAGCAAATAGATTTAAGCTTAAGAAAAAAATGCTTAAGGATTTTTGGGGTGAATTGATGGAAATAAAAGATGAATATGAAGATTTAAAAATAGTTATTGATGATAACATAAGGAATAAGATGGAAGATGAACTCATTCTCGAATCTGATATTAAAAAAGTAATAGGTGAAGCAGAAAAAACTAAGAATAGCTTTTTCAATCCTGAGAATGGACATGTTCTTGCATGGAGAAGACTTGTAAATGTGACCTTTTGGGTGGAATATCAAAAAGTTGAAGATTCTTTTAATATTATAAATGCTTATAGCCATAGAATGCATGTAACGGGGGTATGACTATGAAACAAGATAATAGCGAAAAAAATAATAAATGGTTATGCTCAAAGTGTGGAAATCCTCTCGAAGAAGGTCCGGTTAAGGCTGAGTATCTTGGGGGTAATTTCGAAATAGAATTATTAGAATGTCCTGTTTGTAAAAATGTACTTATTACAGAAGAACTTGCTGCTGGTCAAATGCTTGAAGTAGAAAAAAGCCTGGAGGACAAATGAGAAGTTGTTCCATATATGAAAATGAAGATATGAGAGGCGTAACAGGAGACACCTTAAGACCAGGAGGAATGTTTCTTACTGATAGGACAATTGAGCTATGCAATTTTAAAGCTGGAGATAAAATACTTGATATTGGCTGCGGAATGGGAGTAACTGTAGAGAGAGTTAAAAGGGTCTATGGTTTAGAAACTTTTGGAGTTGATCCTTCCTTAAAATTATTGGAGCTAGGCAGAGAAAAATATGGAGATCATAATATAGAACTTGGAAGAGGAGAAGAGCTGCCACATAATAATGAGTTTTTTAATGGTGTTATGGCTGAATGCACTATGTCATTAATGGAAGATTTTAAAAAGACAATAAAAGAGAGTAGTAGAGTACTTAAAGCTGGTGGTTACTTCGCTATTTCAGATGTTTATGCTAGAAGACCAGAATATTTGGAAGAAGTTGAAAACTATAATATTAATAGCTGCATGAGAGGCTTGTTCGATATAGAGATACTGAAAAAAGCTGTTATTGAAGCAGATTTTGAAATCATAGGTTTTGAAGATTGGACAGATTTACTTAAACAACTTATGGTGAAAATAATTTTTAAATATGGATCGATGTCAACATTTTGGGAAGTTGCAACTTGTAGCAGCTGTGGTGATTTTCAAAAAAAACTTACTCTATGTAAACCAGGATATTTTTTACTTATAGCAAGAAAAAGATGATGGGAGGATTATAAATGGGTGTAGATGCATTTAAAATGTTTAAACTAGCTAGTTCTGGATATTGTTGTAGTCAAATACTTATAATAATGTATTTTGAAAAGAATGGCCTTGAAAATGTGCCATTAGTGAAGGCTATGGCCGGCCTTTGTGCAGGTGTTGGGAATACAGGAAGAACCTGTGGAATAATAACTGGAGGAGCATGCTTACTTGGGCTTTATGCCGGTAAAGGATTGGACACTGAAGTTAGAGATGATAATTTAAAGAAAATGATTCAAGAATTTGTTCAATGGTTTGAAGATGAATTTGAATATACAGAATGCATTGATTTAATAACTGTAGATGTTCTCAATGACATTAACGAAAGTGAAGCATATCCAGTAAAATGTGGGAACACCATGCAAAAGTGCTACAACAAAATTGATGAGATTTTAAAAAATTATGGCTATTTAGAATGAGAGGATAAAAGAGATGACTAATGTTATAAGAGAGACTCAAAGCATTTGTCCAGTATGTTTAAAAACTGTTGAAGCAAAGATAATAAAAAGAGATAGAAATTTATATTTAACCAAAGAGTGTGAAGAACACGGAAAGTTTGAAGCTGTAATTTGGAGAGGAGAACCAAATTATGAAACTTGGATAAGGCTTAAAACGCCAGCATATCCTAAGTCACCTTTTACTGAGGTTTCAAAAGGATGTCCACATGACTGCGGGCTTTGCAGAGAGCATAGTCAGCATACATGTACAGTTTTAATAGAAGTAACTTCAAGATGTAATTTAAACTGTGAATTTTGTTTTGCAGATGCTAATGGAAGTGAACCCGATCCTAAATTAGAGACTATAGAAATGTGGTATGAAAGAATAATTGAAGCTGGTGGGCCATATAATCTTCAAATATCTGGTGGAGAGCCAACAGTGAGAGAGGATCTTCATGAAGTCATTTCTATGGCTTCAAATAAAGGCTTTAATTTTGTTCAAATAAATACAAATGGGATTAAGCTTACTGATTATAATTACTTCAAAAAACTAAAAGAAGCAGGGCTCAAATCTATTTTTTTACAGTTTGATGATTTAAATGGAGCAGAAATAGAAAAGCTTAGAGGAAGGAACATAATAGAAGAAAAATTAAAAGTAATAGAAAATAGTGCAAAGTTAGGCATTGGTGTAATACTCGTATGTACAGTAGTTCCTAATATAAATGATAAAAGTCTTTGGAAGCTTATTGAGTTTGGACTTGAAAATGCACCAACCGTGAGAGGAGTACATTTCCAACCAGTAAGTTATTTTGGAAGGATACCAAAAATTCCTGAAGATGCTGATAGAATTACAATGCCAGAAGTAATGAGCAGCATAGTAGAACAAAGCAATAACAAAATAAAGCTTTCTGATTTTGGTCCATCAGGCTGTGAAAATGCAAGATGTTCATTTCATGCAAATTATGCATATGTTGATAATAAGTTGATTGCCGTGAGTAAAAAGAATAATTGCTGTGGAGTAGAAGATGGTAAAGAGGGTTCTCATAAAGCAGTTAAATTTGTAGAGAGAAATTGGTCAGGCGTTAAAATGAATAGATATACTCCTAAGAAAAATTCTTTTGAAGAATTAGCTCAAAAAATAAAAAATGGATTTTTTAGTATATCTGGCATGGCCTTTCAAGATGCTTGGAATCTTGATATTGAAAGGTTGAAAGATTGCTGTATTCACGTTGTTAGCAAAGAAGGAAATTTAATACCATTTTGTGCTTATAATATTACAGCTGTTAATCAAAAGAAGTTATATAGGTAAGCTTAATTAATTAAATATTTCTTGAAATATATTGTAGAAAATAGCATTTATGAACTTCTATGGATAGTTTATGGAATATGAAATATTGAAAGGTTTTTATTATAGTGGTAAGATGTATTTGTAATATACTGAATTTTCTGCAAAATCACTTAGCGAAATGTTAGGAGGGCAGCATAATGAAAGAATTCTATGAAGAAAGATTAGAACTATTGAAGAATAATGAGAGTTTTATTTTAGCTTCTATTTTTGATAGCCAAGGTTCAGCACCAAGAACAACTGGCGCACGAATGATAATCAAAAAAGATGGTTCTATTTTAGGAACTGTTGGAGGCGGCAAAGTTGAGGCATTAGTCATTCAACATGGAATAGAATTATTTAATACAAAAGAAACAGTGTTAAAAGAATATAAACTGCAGGAAACAGAAAATAAGGGAATTGGAATGGCTTGTGGCGGTGATGTCAGAATATTGATGGAATATGTAGATGCTCAAAAGCTCCAGTTATATGAGAAAGTGGTTAACTGTTTTAAGAATGGAGAAAAGGCATTTATTATTAGAAAATTTTTTAATGATGGAAATAATATAAATTATATATATAAAGATGGACAAGTTATTTTTTCTTCGGAGCATATAGAAGAGGATGAAATTAAAAAGTATTCAGAGGAAGTACGTTATAGAGATTTACTGCTTATTAAGGAAAACGATTCAGTAGTCCTTATTGAACCTATATGTAATTTAGGAAGATTATATATTTTTGGCGCAGGTCATGTATCTCAAAAACTTGCAGAGTTAGCTAAAAAAATAGACTTTTTAGTGACTGTAGTTGACTATAGAGCTGAATTTGCAAATACTGAAAGATTCCCTAGTACTGATGATATAATTGTTCCTAATTCTTTTGAAGGATGTTTTGATAAACTTCCAATAGATAAGGATAGCTATATTGTAATAGTAACAAGTGGGCATTTGTTTGATTTGACTTGCTTAAAACAAGCTTTAAGGACAGAAGCATATTATATTGGAATGATAGGAAGTAGGAGAAAACGTAATATTGTTTATGAAGTTCTAAAAGAAGAGGGATTTACTGTTGAAGATTTTAATAAGGTACATAACCCAATAGGCTTAGAAATTGGTGCAGAAACGCCAGAAGAGATTTCTGTAAGTATTGCAGCAGAGCTTATAAAAGTGAGAAGAGAGAGAATGCTATGAAAAAATATTCAGCTATAATTTTGGCAGCTGGCTATTCTTCTAGAATGGGAGAGCTTAAGCCTATTATGGATTTCAATGGGATAACCCCAATTGAAAGATGTATAAATCTTTTTAAAAATTGTGGAATTAATAATATTATTGTTGTTACAGGGTATCAAAATGGTAGAGTTCAAGATTTTTTAAAGGTTGGGATTAAAAACATAATAAACAATCAATATAGTAAAGGAATGTTTTTATCGGTACAAGCTGGAGTAGAAGCCGTTTCAGAAGATACAAATGCATTTTTTCTATTGCCTGTAGATATTCCTTCCGTGAAAGAGCATACGATAAAAATGTTGCTTGAAAGGTATGAAAAATTAGATGATGGGATTTTATTTCCTACATTTAATGATGAAAAAGGGCATCCTACTTTAATATCGTGTTCTTTAGTAAAAGAAATATTAACTCAAAAGCCAGCAGGTGGATTACGTGATATTTTAAATATTCATAAGGAAAAGTGGCAGTTTGAAGAAGTAGTAGATAGAGGCATTTTATTGGACATGGATACGCAAAGTGATTTAAAGATACTTTTAGAGCATGTAGTAAGAGAACCCTTTCCAGATTACGAGGAATGCATGGAAATATTAAGATTATGTAATGTTAAGAAAGATGCGATTGAGCATATGAAGGCAGTTAGTGAACTTTCAAAAAGAATAGCTGTATTGCTTAATGAAAAAGGTTATAACTTAAATGTAAATGCTGTTGTAGCTGGTGCATTGCTTCATGATGTGGCTAAGGGGAAAAAAGGACATGCACAAGAAGGTGCTAGAATTGTTGCAAATTTCGGATATGAATGTTTGAGTAAAATTATTGATGAACATATTGAATTGAAGAGTGTTGGAGAAATAAGTGAAAAGGAAATAGTATATATTTCTGATAAGTTAATAAAGGGCACTCAATATATCACTTTAAGTGAGAGGTTTGAAAATGCTTTTGAAAAATATAAAAATGAACCTGAAATCTTAAAGCATGTTAATAGAAGATATGAACAAGCTAAGAAAATAAAAGAAGACATTGAGGAAGTATTAGGAACAAGTTTGGAGAACTTGAGGTAAGAATCCATGAAACGTTATATTTATCTTTTAAGACATGGAGAAACTGAATTTGGAAAAGAAAAAAGATATTTAGGTCATATAGATTGCAACCTTTCTAGTGAAGGCAAATATCAAGCAATGCGCTTAGGTGATATTTTTAAAGAAAATAAAATGGAAATAAAAAGTATTTTTAGTAGTGATTTAATAAGGTGTAAGGATACTATAAAGCTCGTATTCCCAGAAAGAGAAGTAACCTATTTAAGAGAACTTAGGGAAATTAATATGGGTATTTGGGATGGATTAACCTTTGAGGAGGTTAAAAGTAAGTATGCTGAAGATTATATAAATAGAGGTGAAAATATATCAAGCTTTATACCTAGTAATGGTGAGTCATTTATCCAATGTCAGATGAGGGCGATAGCTGTGTTTAAGGAAATAATTTGTTCAACGACTGGCAATATTGCTATTTGTAGTCATTCAGGATTTATAAGAGCGTTACTTTGTAATTTATTAAATAAAGATTTAAAAGAGATTTTTGATATAAAGCAAAGTTATGGAGGAATTAATATAATAACGTTTGACAATTACAATTTTGTTGTCGAAGGTATAAATCTTAAGAATGTGACTTGCTAAACTGACTAGACTGAAGGTAAGGATTTAATTATTGGAGAGTAGAAAATGAGTAAAACTATGTATGAAAAGTGGATGGAAGATATAATCTTAGAAGAAACTGGTGGAAAAGATGTCAACTCTGAAATCTTAAAGCAATATCAAATAAAGGAAATTAGAAAAACAATAGATGTAGCTAAGAAAAGCAAGTACTATGGAGAAGTATTAAAGTATATTAGAAGTGAAGATATCAAAGATTTTGAGGATTTTAAAAAGCTTCCTTTTACAACTCCAAAAGCTTTAAGTGATAACCCTAAGAGTTTTTTGTGTACAAACCTTGAGGAGATATCTAGAATTGTAACAATAAATTCATCAGGTACAACAGGAATTTCTAAAAGAATTTTCTTTACTGAAAATGATCTTCTAAGGACTAAAGAATTTTTTAGATATGGAATGCTGAATTTAGTGAAACCAGGTCAGCGTGTAATGATTTTAATGCCAGGAAGTAGTCCTTCAAGTATAGGAGATCTTTTAAAACAAGGACTTGATGCTGCAGGTTGTGAAGGAATAATATACGGTCCGGTTTTTGATACAGAAGATGCATTGAAAACAATAAAAGTAAATCAAATTGATTGTATTGTAGGAATTCCTGTTCAAGTATTTTATCTTGCAAAACTTAAGAGCAGTAATCCAAAATATAAGAATTTAAAGCTTAAAAGCGTTTTATTGAGTGCAGATTATGTTCCAAGAGCAATTTGCGAGGAAGTGCATAAAGCCTTTAACTGTCCAGTCTTTACGCATTATGGTATGACTGAAATGGGATATGGAGGGGGCGTAGAATGCAGTGCATTAAATGGTTACCATATGCGTGATGTAGATATATATACTGAGATTATAGATCCATTAACAGGGGAAGAGGTAACAGAAGGTAGTTATGGTGAAGTTGTTATTACAACTTTTAAAAGAGAAGGTATGCCTCTTATAAGATATAAAACGGGAGATATGGCTAGATTCTTAAAGAATGATTGTCTTTGTAATTATGTGTTTAAAAGATTAGATTATGTAACAGGAAGAGTTGATGAAAATATAAACTTTAAAGAGGGACGTTTTATTTCTATAGGAATGCTTGATGAAATTATGTTTAAAATTGATAATTTGCTTGATTATAAAGTCGTAATTGAAAAGGATAAATTTATAACATTAAATTTGAGCATTATGCCTGTGAATAAGGATATTCCTATAAATTATAAGAATATTGAAGAAATATTTGAGAATGACAAATATTTAGGTCCACTAATTAAGACCGAGAATATTTCAATAAAATTTACTGAAACTATAGATAATATTGATATAAGCAATGGGATGAAGAAAAGAAAATTACTAAATTGGAGGTGATTTTATGAGGGACAAGCAAGGAAGAAATATAAATTACTTAAGAGTATCAGTAACTGACAGATGTAATTTAAGGTGTATCTATTGCATGCCAGAAGCAGGAGTAGAAAGTTTAGAACATGATGATATTCTGCGTTTTGAAGACATTTTAAAAATTGTAAAGGCTTCTGCTTCACTTGGTATAAAAAAGGTAAGATATACAGGTGGAGAACCCTTAGTAATGAAAGATATAGATAAATTAATTTATGAAACTTCGAAACTAAAAGGCATAGAAGATATTGCAATAACTACAAATGGAATATTGTTAGCAGATATGGCAGAAGACTTAAAAAAGGCTGGTCTTAAAAGAGTAAACATAAGCTTAGATACCTTGGATAAAGATAAATTTAAGATGATTACAAGAATAGGCAATTTAGATAAAGTACTAGAAAGTATACATAAGTGTTTAAAACTTGGAATAAAGCCTATAAAAATCAATACAGTTTTAATGAAGGGCATCAATGATACTGAATTTGAAGATTTTTTGAATTTAGCTAGAGAAATGCCAGTTGAAGTAAGATTTATTGAGCTTATGCCAATTGGTGAAAGTATTAAATTATATGAGGATAGCAAAGTGAATTTTGAAGAAATTATTAGAGAACATTCAGAGCTTATTCCAATAGAAAATAGAAGAGGAACAACTGCTCAATTATATAAGATTCAAGGTTCAAAAGGAAAAATAGGATTTATTAGCCCAATAAGCTGCAAGTTTTGTGCAGATTGTAATAAAATAAGACTTACTTCCATAGGAACTATTAAGCCATGTCTTCATTCAAAAGAGGAGGTAAATCTTCGAGAATATTTAAGTAGTGAAGAGCTGCTTATGACTAAATTGAAATCAGCAATAATTAATAAACCACTAGAGCATCATCTTGAAGAAGAAAGGACAAGTAGAACTGAAAAGATGATGTATCAGATAGGAGGATAAAAAATATTATTAAAAAATTTAAAATAAAATTAGGGATATTAGAAAGGAAGAATTTATAATGAGTAAAGTTGTAGCAATTAATATTAGTAAAGAAAAGGGGGCTATTAAAAATCCAATAGAAAAAGGTTTATTTAAAGTTAACCATGGCCTTGAAGGAGATGCCCATGCAGGAAATTGGCATAGACAAGTAAGCTTGCTTGCAATAGAGAGTATAAAGAAAATGAAAGCAATTGGAATAGAAAAATTATCTACAGGAGAATTTGCAGAAAATATTACAACAGAGGGAATAACTTTATATGAGCTTCCTATAGGAACAAAGCTAAAAATTGGAGATGTTCTTTTGGAAGTTACACAGATAGGCAAGGAATGTCATTCTGACTGTGAAATAAAAAAATTAGTAGGTGAATGCATAATGCCTAAAGAAGGAGTATTTGCTAAGGTATTGGAGGAAGGTTATATTAACACTGGAGATAATATTGCAGTAATTAGTTAAGTATAAAAAATTTTATAGATAAAGATATCCAAATCGAAAATTAGACTTATGCAACAATTACCTAAATCAGATACATTTATCTTCCACAGGACTAGTGAAATTTTCGCTGGAAGGTTCTAAATGGCGGCTTGTCGTAATTTCAGCGTGTTCCAGATGTAAAATCTGGACAAGCTGTAAATAAAACAAGCCCCCATTAAGAACCATCATTAGCTCAATTTCACATGCCTGCTTCCAGAAAAATGTATCTGATTTCTAGTGTAGTGTTACGATTATAATTTCTCAATAATGCATATATATTACATTTATAAATTGAATTATTAATTTGGATATCGATAATAATATTAGTTAATGTATATTCTTAACTAGAACTTATATATAAATGTGAATTAAAGTAAAGATTGCTAAGAAGCAGTATTAGGAAAGTTTTAAAACCTAGTATTGCTTTTTATTATGTTTATAAAATGAATTATTTGTAACATAAACTTAACAAAAAGTTTATGGTTTATTTAGACTATTGTCACAGGAATATCAAAAATGCCCAGTATACTTAGAATAAATATCCATGAAGAGGGGGATGTAATATGCAAGGCATAAGAAATTTGTCTATTAAAATAAAATTATTAGCAGGATTTATAGTTATTGCTTCATTAATAGCAGTAACTGGAATATTTGGAAGTTTTGGAATGGGAAATATTGAAAAGGGAGCAAATAATATATACTCCAATAGTTTACAGAGTATTGATTATTTACATTCAATTAAGGAGAATTTATTAGATGAACTATTTGTAGTTCAAGGAGCAATTATGGATAATGACCCTGCAAAAACTAAAGAAGCAGTAAAGGTTATTGACGAAGACCAAGTATCTATAAAGAATTACATTGAAGAATATAAGAAAACAAATATGACAGACGATTCAAAAAAAATATTTGATGATTTTAGTTCTCTCCTAGAAAAATATAAAAGTACGCGGAAGACTGTTACAGACTCATTAAATGATGGGAATTACAGTGAAGCTATTAAAAATCGGGAAAATATGTTTATAGATAAAGACAATATGTTTAAGAAATTAAATGAATTGATTGAAGCCAATCAAAACTCAGCAAAACAAGTAAATGAAAGAAATGCAGAAGATTACAAAATTACTATCAATATAATGCTTGCTATTTTAGTTGTTGGTATTGCGCTTGCAATTGCTATAGGTTTACTTTTATCTTTATACATATCAAATATAATGAAGAAAGTATTATTATTTGCAGAGGCCTTAGGCAATGGGGATTTAACATATTCTATTGAAAGTAAAAATAAGGATGAACTAGGAAAAGTTATTACAGCACTAAATTTTGCAAAAGAAAAAATGAAAGCTGTAGTTGAGAATATCATAATTCAAGCACAAGGGGTGACAGCATCCAGCGAAGAATTATCTGCAACCTTGGAAGAAATGTCAACAAATTTTCAAAATATAGATAGGAATACATCAGGTATAGTTCAAAATATTCAAGGAGTAAATGCGATTACTGAAGAGTTATCTTTAACTATGGGAGAAGTTAATTTAGGAATAGGTCAATTAGCTTCGAACTCTACTGAAAGTAGTCAACAATCTATTGAGATCAAAGAGAGAGCAACTAATATAAAAGAAAATGGTTTTAATTCTAAGAAGAGTGCTGATAAATTATATGATGAAAAACAACAAAATATACTTAAGGCTATAGAACAAGGAAAGATAGTTAATGAAATTGGAACGATTGCTCAATCAATTGCTGCAATAGCTGAACAAACAAATTTACTTGCACTAAATGCTAACATTGAAGCTGCAAGAGCTGGAGATCAAGGAAAAGGCTTTGCAGTTGTTGCAAATGAAGTAAAAGTACTTGCAGAGCAATCATCGGATTATGTTAAGAATATTCAAAACGTAGTTTCAAATGTTCAAGGTGCATTTAATAATTTATCTGATAATTCAAAAGATATATTATTTTATATAGATAATAGTGTGAGAAAAGATTATGACTTGTTGATTAATACAGGAGAAAAATATGAAAATGATGCAGTATTTATCAGTGACTTATCACAAAATATCGCATCAATGTCTGAAGAGCTAAATGCATCTACAGAAGAAATTTCAGCAGTTATACAGACTATTGCAGAAAATATGAAAAAAACTAAAGATAATTCAGAAGAAATTAAAGTAGGCATAAATGAAACTAATAAAGCAATTGAACAAGTTGCCATAGTATCTCAAGAACAAGCTGAAAGAGCAGAAAAATTAACTCAATTAGTTTTAAGTTTTAAAATATAGAGTTATATAGTTAAATTACGTGTTAGTTTTTTATCTTTTATAGTATTTGTGAAATATAGATTGCTTCAAATGGAATAACATTTGAAGCAATCTATATTTATTTTATCATAGGTAATGAATAAAAAAGCTGGTTATTATTTAAATTTAGATAAATAATCTTATTTACTTGAATTTTAATATATTTGTTTATATAATTCTTTAGGATTTAAATTATTACTTTTTGCTTGAGATTTCCAACTAATATTTGCAGCAAACTTAAATAAAAATTTGGGAATTTTAGGGCTTATAAGTAAGTTGTCAATATGAGATTTAGAAATATTTTCAATATCTTCTTTCATAGTCAAAAATGCATTATATACAGGCTTTTTTAAACGAGAATTTATAGGCATATCTTTGGAGCTACCCATAAATTCGCCACCACCAATTCCTATACCGAAACGCCAATTAAAACCTAATTTTTTACAGTAATTTTTCATAATATCAATTGCGATTCTATTTTGAGTCCCCTCTAAAAAACCACAGTTAACTATGCAATACATGTCAATTTTAGGTGTATTTTTTTTATTAAGAATATCTTCAAATCTAGACATGAAGTCTAACATAGCACTTGGAAAACAATCAGCATATAATGGAGAAACAAATACTATCTTATTACATAATATAATCTCTTCAATTAAAGAATCATCTTTCATAATATTATTAATAAAATACTCTTTTGTTTGAGTAGTACTATTTAAAAGGTTAGAAAGTTCCTTTATTAGATAACTAGAATTACTTTTTTCTTTTTTTGGACTTCCATTTATAAAACACAAATTAATCATAGACCAAACCCTCCTATAAATTTTTTATTATTTCTTTGGCATCTGAGATATCTTTAATTACATAGCATTCGTGGTTAGGAATACAAAGATTAATAGCATTTCCTTTAACTAATGCTTTAAAGGTCTGTTCCTCCATAGAAGTTGCATCATTACCATAACCGATAACTATAAATTTGAGGTTAGAATTATCATAGCGAGGAAGATGATGCAGCTCTCCATTAACATTTTGAAAAAATGGGAGCAAAATTCCTATTGACCTATCTATAACATTTTTTACATAGGCGGTATAACAACCATATTTTATTTGGGTAATAATTATGAAAGTCTTTTCTTCTAAAATATATTTAGGCATTTCAGTATAGGAATCATTTATTATGCACTTACCAGGGGTTTTTGTCCAACAATTAAAACAACCGAGACATCCTTTGATATTGTCTGATTCTTTTGAAAGGATTTTAGAATTTGAAGGTAATAAAGGTATAATTTCTTTTGAATCATGGGCATTTAAATCATGAATTAATAGCATAAAAAATCTCCTTTGTAATTTATATTAAAAAATGAGGTGCAAAATTCATATAAGTTTACGGTGTAAACTTATAATTAGAATATCACTTTAAGTTTACAGTGTCAACATGATATGGTACTATATTTGTAAAATAACTATTAGGTTAATAAATTAACGATATTAAAAATAAACAATAGATTTTTAGAAAAGAGGAATTAATATGGAGAGTGAGAAATATCACCATGGAGACTTAAAGGAAAGTTTAATAAAAATGGGATTGAAATTATATAATGAAGAAGGTGCTGACAAATTTTCTATCAGAAAAGTAGCAGCTTTGTGCAATGTAAGTCATGCTGCACCTTATAAACATTTTAAAAATAAAGAAGAATTGATTGATGCAATATCAGAATATGTTTTTAATAATTTTCAAAGCTCGTTAAGTGAGATAGTTGAAAATTATAAGGATGACCCATATGAAAGACTTATAGCTTTAGGAAAGAGATATGTTTTGTTTATGGTTGAGAATCCAGATTATTTACAATTTGCTTTTTTTAAAAAATCAGATTCTAATATTGTTGTTGAAGAAAATAAATTAAATAATGTAGACTATAGATCATTTAATGTATTTAAAGAATGTGCTGTTGATTTTCTAAGAAGTATTGATGTAAAAGAGCAGGAGTATGTGCAAAATATAATTGCTATGTGGTCAATGGTGCATGGTCTTTCCACTATGCTAGCATATAAGACATTTGTATATGAAGGAAATTATATTGAATTAGTTGAAAATATACTAAGAAATAATCTTAAGTTTTGATTAGAAAATTTATAGATAATAAATCAGATATTTTCAATAGTTGAGTTTGAGTTATTTGAACTATATTTCTATGGAATTATATTTATAAAAAGAATGCATATGGAGAAGGAGGCTACTTAAAGGAATAATAACTTTTAGTAGCCATTTTTTTTAATAATAACATGTTGACTATGTGGTCAAAAGAAGGGATAATACTAGTATATTGACTATATGGTCAATGAAATTAAGTGAGGTGATTTTAAATGAAAGCGCCTATTGTTACAGTCAAAGATATTGTAAAAGAATATGCTATGGGAGAAGTAACTGTAAAAGCTTCTAATAACATGAACTTTGAAATTTTTGAGGGAGAGTTTGTTGTTGTATTAGGACCAAGTGGGTCCGGAAAAAGTACAGTATTAAATATGATTGGTGGAATGGATAGGCCAACTTCTGGTGAAGTAATTATTGACGGCGAAAATATAACAAAGTACTCAGATAACCAACTAACTACTTACAGGAGAAAGAAAATAGGTTTTGTGTTTCAATTCTATAATTTAATGCCAAACTTAACAGCTATAGAAAATGTTGAATTAGTAATTCCTCTCAGTGATAATCCATTAAAAGCTGAAGAAATTATGAAAGACGTAGGTTTAAGCGAAAGAGCATCAAATTTTCCAGCGCAGCTTTCAGGGGGAGAACAACAGAGGGTGGCAATTGCAAGAGCTCTGGTTAAAAATCCTTTGTTGCTTTTATGTGATGAGCCAACAGGTGCATTAGATTATAAGACAGGAAAATTAATTTTAAAGTTGCTTCATGATATTAATAAGAATATGAATAAGACAATAATAGTTATCACACACAACGCTGCCATAGCAGCAATGGCCGACAGGATTATTACTGTAAAAAGCGGAGCAGTAGAAGCCATAAAGGTTAATGAAAATCCTGAGCCACCAGAAAGGATTGAGTGGTAATGAATATTTTACTCAAAAACTTATTTAGAGACATAAAAAAATCTAAAGGACAATTCATTTCTACTTTAATAATTGTTATTTTAGGAGTTACCTTTTATACATCACTAAATTCTGTATTTAAAAATTTGTCTAACTCTAGTAATAAGTACTTTGAGGAATATAGGTTAGGTGATATTTGGGTAGACCTTTATAAAGCACCAACTAGTACAAAAGAGGAGCTAGAAAAACTACCTGAGGTTGAAATGGCTACAGGGAGAATTGTTAAGGATGCAAGTATAAGTATATCTGAAGAAAATGCAACTTTAAGATTCATAACTCTTCCAGATGTTAAGAATAATATTGTAAATGATATAACGATAAAAACAGGAAGATATTTTTCTGATGCAGATAACAACCAATGTATCTTAGATGAAGATTTCTTTAAAGCAAATGACTTAAAGTTAAATGATTATATTTATCCAGTTATAAATGGTAATAAAGTAAAGCTTAAAATTGTAGGAGTAGCTAAAAGTCCTGAATTTATTTATACCTTAAAAGATTCCAGTGAGTTAGTTCCAGATAATAAGAGGTTTGGAGTAATATATATCAAACAATCCTTTGGAGAGGCAGTTTTTGATTTAAAAGGTTCTATAAATAATATTTCTATTAAGCTTAAAAGTGGAAGTGATATTGAAGGGGCTAAAGATGAGACTAAAAGACTATTAAAAAATTATGGTGTGAAAAGTTTAATAGATAGAAAACAGCAAACAAGCACTATGATGATAAACGAGGAGATAAAAAAGCTTAAATCCATGGGAGGAAGCTTTCCAGTCATATTTTTCATGGTTGCTTCAGTAATTATATATATCATGATGGGAAGAATGGTTGAAAATCAAAGAACACAAATTGGAGTGATGAAGGCTCTTGGATTTTCAAATATACAAGTGCTTGCATATTATATGAGTTATTCAGGAATCATTGCTATAGTTGGAAGTTTAATTGGTTCTGCTTTAGGGACCTACATGGGCTTTGGAATGACGAAACTCCTCAATCAATATTTTAATTTACCTCTTTCAGGTACAAGAGTTTATGGAGAATATGTGATACCAGCTTCTTTATTAACCTTAATGTTTTGTTTATTTGCAGGATATCGTTCTTGTAAGGTTATCTTTAAAATTATGCCTAGTGAGGCAATGAGAGAAAAATCACCACTAAGTGGCAGAAAGATAATTGTTGAGAAGATTGATTTTATATGGAGAAAGATTAGTAGATTAGAAAGAATAATAGTGAGGAATTTGTTTAGATATAAAAGAAGGGCATTGCTCACTTCACTTGGGATTATATTTTCTTCAGCAATACTTTTGGTTGCTTTTAGTATGAATGATTCTGTTAATTTTATGATAATTCAGCAGTATGGAAATATTCAAAATTATGATATAAAAGTAAATTTTTCGAAACTTGTTAGTGTTGAGGAATTGAAAATAATTAAGAATATGGAGCATGTAGCAGAATTTGAACCAGTATTAGAAACTGGTATTGAATTATCAAATGGGTGGAAGAGTAAGGAAGTAGGTTTTACAGCACTTACTTCAAATCCAAAAATGTATAAGGTTCAAGATAAAGATGGCAATGTATTAGAGTTACCTAAAGATGGATTACTTATTTCCCAAAAACTTGCAGAGACTTTGGGAATAGGATTAAATGACAGCGTAAATATAAAGTTCTTTTTTCCTGGAAAAGATGAAAAGAAAATTATGATTAAAGGAATTGTTGTTCAATATTTGGGTTCAGGGGTTTACACTTCTATGGAGGATTTAAACAGTATATTAGGCGAGGGAATCATTGCAAATTCAGCAGTGCTAAGATTAGATAATAGTGAGTTTGAAAAAACAGTCAAAGATAAATTAAAAGATATTCCTGGGGTAAGTTCTGTAGAATCAAAGACAGATTCTAGCAATGCTTTTATTAAAAATATGGGAGCAATGAAGTCTACAATAGGAATGTTAATTATGCTTGCTGCAATACTTTTAATAGCTGTTTTATACAATATTGCTACTATTAATATTTTTGAGAGGCAAAGAGAATTAGCAACTTTAAAAGTATTAGGTTTTAACAATAAGGAAATCAAAAAACTTATTTTTAATGAAAATTATATTATTTCTATATTTGGAATGATTTTGGGATTGCCTTTTGGAACTTGGCTTGGAAGATTACTAATCGATGCTAGTAGCACAGATGCTTATAGTATTCCATATGTGGTTGAATTTAAGAGTTACGTTGTTACAATAATACTTACTTTAGTTTTCACAGTAATAACTAATATGATCTTATCTAGAAGAATTAAAGCTATTGATATGCTAGAAGTTTTGAAAAATAAGGAATAAAAAGAGTTGAGAATAATAATTTATCTTAAGGGAGAGGTGTTACAAATGAAGCATAAAAAATTATTTTTGTCATTTGCTGTAGCGTTAATATGTATGGCAGGAGCATTTGGGTACATATTAATGCAACAAGGACAAGCTGTTGATACTTCAATTGTTGCAAGAGGTGAAATACAGAAATATGTTGAAGATACAGCTAGTGTTCAAAGTAATAAAAAGCAGACATTATATATTGAAGGCTCTGGAAAGATAAATAATATAAAGGTTAATGTGGGAGATTCAGTAAAAAAAGATGATGTTTTACTTACTATGGATACAAAAGAACTAGAGTTAAAGCTTAAAGATGCAAATTCAAAGGTTGAAGCTGCAAAAGCACAACTTAAAAGTACCGATATCTCTAATTATGCAAGTAAAATTGAAGTTGCTGAGGCTGAGGTGAATAAAGCCAATGTTGCTTATGAAGCTGCAAAAAGAAATTTAAACAATTCAAAGACTTTATATGAAGCAGCATCTATAAGTAAACAGGACTTTGATACTGCTAATGATGCATTCAAGAGTGCAGAAGCTGCTTTAAAAGCTTCAAATAGCCAATTAGAGGATATAAAAAAAGGAACACCAAGTTATGTAAAAGATGGATATGCTGCTGGAGTTGAACAAGCATTGATTTTAAAAGAAAGTATAATGAGTGAGCTTGATAAGCAGAAAATTTTAGCTCCTAATGATGGAATTGTCATTGAAAAACTAGTAGAAGATAATTTAATAGGTGCACCTGGCACAGCAGCGTTTGTAATTGGGGATACTAAAAGCTTAGAATTAGAAGCCAATATATTGTCTGATGATATTTATAAGGTTAAAATAGGTAATGAAGTTGAAATTAGTGGTAAAGCAATAGGTGACTCAATTTTAAAGGGAAAAGTTACCCAAATAGCGCCTGAAGCAAAAAATATAACTTCATCTTTAGGTGTTAATCAAAAGAGAGTAGAGGTAACAATTGAAATTAGTGATAATACAGAATTGCTAAAACCAGGTTATGATTTGGAGGTTAAAATTATAACTGAAGGTAAAAGTGATACATTAATAGTACCTGATAGCGCTGTATTTGATTATCAAGAAAGTTCCTGCGTATTTGTTGTTGACAATGGAAAGGCTGTTATAAGGCAAATTAAAAAAGGCATAGAAAGTGATAAAATAATAGAAGTATTGGATGGTTTAAAGGAAGGCGAAAAGATAATAACAAAGCCTAATAATGATATAAAAGAAGGAATGAGAATTAAATAAAAGTAGATTAGGTATGGAAAGGAGGTGGAGAAATAGATTGCTATGGAAAAATTTGAAAGTTTACAAGAAGAAAAAAAGAAAAGAATATTAGATGCTGCTATAGAGGAATTTGCAGTAAATGGATATGATAAAGCTTCTACAAATTCTATAGTCAAAAAGGCGGGGATTTCCAAAGGAATACTATTTCACTATTTTGGAAGTAAAAAAAATCTATTTTTATATTTATTTGATTATTGTATAACTACATTAGTAGATAGATATTATCCTTTGAGAGAAAATGAACCTGAGGACATATTTGAAAGATTTATAAGAATAAATATAAGAAAAATGAAAATAGTTCAAGAAGAGCCTCTTATGAATCAGTTAGTATTTTCAGCCGTTACAAATATGCCAGTGGAACTAAAAGCTGAGCTTACAGAAAGACATAGTAGTTACAGTTCAAAATATTTAGGAGAAATTTTCGAAAATTTGGATACATCAAAATTTAGAGAAGAAATTGATTCTGAAAAAGCTATAGAGCTAATAATGATATGTATGGATGGTCTTTCTAATAAATATATTCAAAAGTATAAAGATGTCTCCATGGAGGAAATATTAGAAAATATTGAAGAAGTTATGGAGGACTTTAATAAATATTTAGATATATTAAAGTTTGGGGTTTATAAAATTTAGAGGGTATGAGGATTATTAATTTAAACGTAAGTGGAGGCGCGGTTTCATGAAAAATTTAGATGAGCTAAAAAGTGAATTATATAAAATAGATGGAAAGAGCTATAAGTTATACAAGAATTTAGAGGGGCAATATGCTTTTAAAAATTATATACTTAGCATAGATCATGTTCAAGGTGATCCTTTTGCAGCACCATCAAGAATTAGAGTGATAGTTAAACAAAATACAGCTGGATTTCCTAAAGAGCTTTTTGATAATAAAAATAAGAATATTGCAGTGGCGGATTATTTAACAAGAGAGTTTTATTATAACGTAAATAAATTTAGTGAAAAGATTTTTGGATCTGGAAAAAGTGGATTGATAGCCATAAGTAGATGTCCTCAGCAGATATTAGAGAGAACTTCAATTATCATAGATAATGATAAGGTAGAAGCAAGATTTTATGTGGGCTTTCCGGCTAGAGGAAGAAGTGTTTTAGCAAAGGAACTTGAAAAGATTTTATATAATGTCTTACCTAATATAGTAGAAAAAACTTTGACATATAAAAATATTAATAATGAAAAACTTATGAATAGAGTAAATCTAGTAGAGGATCAAGAGCATATAAGAAGTGAATTAAGTAAAAGAGGACTTATTGCTTTTATAGCTAATGGTTCAACTTTACCTAGAGAAAGTGGAGTATCTACAAGACCATTAAAAGATGCTAAAAGATTTATTTCACCTAAGGAATTAGAAGTAGAGTTTAGTACGAAAAGTAAAGGAATTATAAAAGGAATGGGAATTAAAAAAGGTATAACCCTTATAGTTGGTGGAGGATATCATGGAAAGTCTACCTTATTAAGAGCGTTAGAACTTGGTGTTTATAATCACATTGAAGGTGATGGCAGAGAATTTGTAATAACAGATAATTCAGCATTAAAAGTTAGAGCAGAAGATAGCAGATGTGTAACTAAAACAGATATATCTTTGTTTATAAATAATTTGCCTAATGGAAAAGATACTGTTGAATTTTGCACAGAAAATGCAAGTGGGAGTACCTCTCAGGCAGCTAATATCATTGAAGGAATAGAAAGTAATGCAAAGGTATTATTAATAGATGAAGATACTTCAGCTACTAACTTTATGATGAGAGATGATATTATGCAGAAACTAGTATCTAAGGAAAAAGAGCCAATCACACCATTTATTGAAATAGTAAAGCCATTATATGAGCGAAAAGGGATTTCAACAATAATAGTTGTTGGCAGTTGTGGAGATTTCTTTGATGTGGCAGATTGCATAATACAAATGGATAACTATGAAACTAAGGATGTCACAAAAGAAGCAAAGAATTTAAGCAGAGGAGAAATTTTAAAACGAATTGAGGCTAGAAAATTAAAAATAAATATTCCATTTAATAGAGTAGTTAAAAAGGGAACTATTCAAGCAGGTGAAAGAGGAATAAAAATAAAAACTATTGGTGTAGATACAATAATAATAAATAAAGAAGAAATAAACTTAAGATCAGTAGAGCAAGTAGTAGATAATGAGCAATTAAATTCCATTGGCTCAATTATGAAGTGGGCAGAGGATAACATTGTGGATAAAGGCTTAAGTTTAGATAAATTTGTGGACAATATTCTTGAAGAAATAAATAAAAATGGATTAATAGCTATGGAAAAAATAAAAGGTGGAAGTGGAAGTTTAGCTATGCCTAGAAAGCAGGAAATAATGGCAGCTTATAATAGATATAGAAAATTAAAGGTATAATTAACTCTAGGGTCATAGAAGATGAATGATGAATGATGAAATCATTCATCATTACTTATCCATTAAATAATTGAAAAAGCCAATTATTTGGCGAAGGATAAAGTATAGAGGGTTTAGCTTAATCTGGTAAATTATGATTCTATTCTTGGTTTAGTAGGATCGCAATTAGGATCTTTTACTTCTGAAACCATTGAAAGCTTAGTTAGATAATAGCATTCCTCTCGATGCATATGATCAGCAGCTAAAGGCGCAAGAGTACCTAATACTTGTTTTTCTATAATTGCATCCTTTAAAGCATCTAAAAAGTTTTTGAAGGAGCCCATTATATTGCTTACATCATAATTAAGCTTTGCAAGTGCTGGAAAATCAAAGATTTTTGTCCTGGTATAACCATTATAATCGATAGTTCTTAAGTACAAATTATCAAATTCTTTTGAATATTCTTTGCTGCGCTTAATCAATTCTTTTTGAGTCATATCAAGGTTGCTAGCTATAGTTGAGGCATGTCCTGATCCATCTGGAAGCCATAAAAGATGTAAATGAATAGGATCAGCAGTAGGAGGCTTGTCTTTTATTAAAGTCGTTAGAATTAATAAATATTCATCTAGTTCATTAAGCATATGGCTAACAAAAGTAGGAGGAAGAGAAATATTAATTTTGTCAGTAATTTGCTTGCTTAATATAATTAATTTAAATTCTCTAATTTTCATTGCAGCAGCATAAGCTTCACGATTTAAATCTTCAATATCTTCTTGAGATGGTGAATCATGAGATTTTGCTAATAAATCATCGAATAAAGTAATGAAAGCATTAGTTTTTTGAATGAAAGCTTCTTCATTTGGAGAAAGTGCATTTAAAATAAAGCGAGAGTGGTCTCCTAAGATTTGGAGCCAAAATTGATGTTCGAATAATGTTTTATCTTTAATACTATTAAATTTCAATTATTTCCTCCAAAAAATAATTCCTATGTATACTATATGATTAGGTTATTACATATGTGACTAAATTGGTTATTATTTATATAAGTTCTAATTAAAATTATAGCTTTAGAGTTAATGATGTACAGAAGGCTTTTGTGACTAATTGATAATTGAATATATTTGTGATAAAATTGTTTACATTTTGTTGATGAATGCTTAAAATGATGATATATTATTAAAAATGAGATTACAAAGTTAAAGTAGATAAGGATGGAGTGGGGCAATAATGTATGAAATGAAAGAAGAATACAAAATTGGAGTAGAACATATTGATGAGCAGCATAAAAAACTTTTTGATTTAGCTGATAAAGCATATATGTTATTAAAAGATGCTTTTACAATTGATAAATATGATAAAATCATAGAAATTATTACTGAATTAAAGGAATATACTATTTTCCATTTTAAATCAGAAGAAGAATATATGGAAAGCATAAATTATAAGAGAATGTTTACTCAAAAAATAGAACATGATAAATTTATAAAAGAACTCGAAGCAATAGATTTAAATCATATTGATCAAAATCAAGATGAAAGCTTATTAAAATTATTGGATTTCTTAAATGAATGGTTAACAGAACATATATTAAAGAATGACAAGCTTATTGGAGAATAAGAATTAGTATTAAACTACTACATTTAAAATCATGATTATTATATTTAATAATAACCATGGTTTTTTATTTTTGTAAATTTTGTGCATAGAATATGGTAAACGTTTGTAAAGTTAGATATAATAAAAATAAAGGGGTTAATTGAAAATTAAGTTCAAACGGGGGGATTTTATGTTAAACAACTTAAAAGTAAAGACAAAATTATTATTATTAATTATTATGGTATTTTTAGCTATCTCGTCTCTTGCAATTATAAATTTAAAAAAGCAAGAAGAAGCAAATAATATTTCAATACAGACCTTAGAAAAAACAATTCGTGAGGATTATGATAATTATATTAAAAGTCAGGTAAGTAATGTAATTACATTACTTGATGGTATTAATAAAAAATATAAAGATGGCGAGTATTCTTTAGAACAAGCAAAAAAACTTTCAGCTGATTTAGTACGTGGTTTAAGATATGCAGATGGAGGGTATTTTTGGATTGACACAAAAGAGGGGCAGAATGTAGTTTTATTGGGAAATAAAACAGAAGGAACTAATCGTTTAAATGCAAAAGATGCTAATGGATATGAAATGATAAAAGATATTATTAAAAATGGAATGCAAGATGGAGGCGGATATACAGAATATTATTTCCCTAAGGAAGGACAAACAGATCCATTACCTAAAAGGTCTTATAGTAAGTATTACGAACCTTTTGGTTGGGTAATTGGAACTGGTAATTATATAGATAATATTGATAGTACTATAGCTAAAGAAACTCAGATAACAATGGATAATTATAATAGAAGCAAAATGCTAATATTTATTATTTTAGGTATAGATCTTATTTTAGCCGTAATAGCTACATTTGTTGTTGCAAAAGAAATTGTAAATGGACTAAATATTGCAATTGGCCACATGAAAATCATGGCAATGGGGGATTTTTCGGTAGAATTACCTGAGAAGTATTTAAAAAGAAAAGATGACTTTGGAGTATTGGCAGAATCTATGGAAGCTATGAAGGTTTCAACAAAGGGGTTAATTGAAAAAATACAAACAGAATCTAAAGCTATTTATACAATTACTGAAGAGGTTAATAATAACATCTTAAGTTTGGATAGTAATATTCAAAGTATTTCTGAATCAACTGAAACCTTAGCAGCAAGTATGGAAGAAACAGCGGCTTCTTCAGAAGAGATGTCAGCAACTTCCCAGGAAATTGAGTTGGCAGTTAAAAATATTGCGATTAAATCACAAGAGGGTTCAGAAATAGCAGCACAAATTAATAATAGAGCTAATATTACTAAATCTAAAGTTTTAGAAGCAAAGGAAAAAACAAATAAAATAATAACTGATTCAACTATTAAACTAGAAAAAGCATTACAAGATGCAAAAGTTGTTGAAAATATTGAAAGTTTATCTGGAGCTATCATGGGGATTACGACTCAAACTAATTTACTTGCATTGAATGCATCAATTGAAGCTGCTCGTGCAGGGGAAGCTGGAAAAGGTTTTTCTGTAGTAGCTGGTGAGATAGGAAAGCTTGCAGAAAAATCAAAAGAAACAATATTAAAAATACAAGATGTTACCAATGAAGTAGGTCAGGCGGTTGAAAAGCTATCAGAAAGTTCAAGAAATTTATTAGAGTTCGTTTCTAACGAAGTAACATCAGACTATGAAGTGTTTTTAGAAGTTGGAAATAATTATAGCAAGGATTCTGAGTATGTGGATAATTTGATGACTGATTTTAGTGCTACAACGGAGGAATTGTTATCATCAATACATAGCATGACAGAAGTAATTACAGAAGTAGCACATGCTTCAAATGATGGTGCAAGAGAAACCACAGAAAATGCACAAAGTGCTATAAATATAAAAATGCAATCTGGTAAGGTATCTGAATTAATTAAGAAATCAAGAGATAGCTCAGTTAATCTAGAACAAGAAGTAGGAAGATTTAAACTTTAACTATATATTTTATAGTTGGAATTTGAAAAGATGTGATTTAGAATATAAATGATTCTAGGTTGCATCTTTTTTATAAGTAAAAATTGATAAAGGATATTTTTATAAGAAAAGAGATGATATCAATAAAATATTTTAAGTTTACCATAATAAAAAAGTTGACAAAAGAAAAAAAGTGCTATAATATATAAATATGTTTAAACGCTTACAAAGATATATGGTGATTGTTACTGATTCGATCAGGCGAAACCTTAATTAATGAGAAGAGAATTTCATAGTCTCTTTTGATTAATTAGGGTTTTTATATTAAAAAATCATGTAAGTAGTGTAAATAGGGGGATAGTGATGGTAATAAAAAAGATATTTAATAATAATGCCATATTAGCTAAAGACTCAGAAAAAAATGAAATTGTAGTTATGGGGCGTGGAATTGGATTTAAAAAGAATGTAGGTGATAAATTAGATGAGAATCTAATAGAAAAAACCTTTATTCTTAAGCAGAAAGATGCTTCAGAAAAATTTAAACTGCTGCTAGAAGATATACCAACAGAACATGTTTCACTGTGTTATGACATTATTGAATATGCAAAAAATATATTAGGCGTTGAATTAAATGACTATATATATGTTACCCTTACTGATCATATTAGTTATACACTAAAATTATTTGATGAAGGCCTTAATCGTCCTAATCCATTGATTTGGGAAATTAAAAAGTTTTATTCAAAAGAATTTGAAATAGGATTAAAAGCACTAGAATTTATTGAAAGCGAAACAGAAAAGAAGTTACCTGAAGATGAGGCTTGCAATATAGCACTTCACTTAATAAATGCACAGGTAAATAAAAAGGGCAATAATGTAAAAGATATTGCTAAGCAAGCAAAAATGATTCAAGATATTTTAAATATTGTAAAATATACATATAATATTGAGCTTGATGAAAAATCATTAAATTATGAAAGATTTGTTACTCATTTGAGATTCTTTTTTCAAAGATTGAATAAAGAAGAAAAAATAGAAAATGAAGATGATTTTTTATTAAAACAAATTAAAGTTAAATATAAAAAAGCTTATGAGTGTATGTTAAAGATACAAACATATTTAAACAAAGACTTATCTGACGAAGAGCAATTATATTTAACCATTCATATACAAAGAGTTACACATAGATAAATTTAATATTGATGGATTGTTACTGGTAAAGCAGGCGAGACCAACATTAGATAGAATAAAATTTATATTAATATTATAAATTTTATTTATATCGCAATTGTTTGGTCTCGCTTTTTTATATAAAAAATTAATTAATAAGGAGATAGATATTATGAAGTATGAACAATTAGCAAAAGACATAATAAAAAATGTCGGTGGTAAAGAAAATGTTAATAGCTTAACTCATTGTGTTACACGTTTACGTTTCAAACTAAAGGATGAGAATAAAGCTAATACAGAAGTATTGAAGAAAATGGATGGTGTTGTTACTGTTGTAAAAAGTGGTGGACAATATCAAGTAGTTATTGGTAATCATGTACCAGATGTATTCGCAGATGTAATGGCAGTTGGTGGATTTTCAGCTGCTTCAGAAGATGACTCAAATGAAAAAATGAATGCATTTAATAAATTTATAGATATAATATCAGGAGTATTTGCACCAACCTTAGGTGTTTTAGCAGCAACTGGTATGATAAAAGGTATTAATGCATTACTTATAGCTGCACATGTACTTGCAAATACTGATGGAACTTATCAGATTTTAAATGCAATAGGCGATAGTTTATTTTACTTCTTCCCAATATTCTTAGGATATACAGCAGCTAAGAAGTTTAAGTTAAATGAATTTACAGGTATGGCAATAGGTGCTGCTATGGTATATCCTACTATTGTTGGATTAGCTGGTGGAAAGCCTCTATTTATGGTTTTAACAGGTTCGATGTTTGAATCTTCAGTAAGTACTACATTTTTAGGAATCCCAGTCATTTTAATGAACTATTCATCAACTGTTATTCCAATAGTAATAGCAATATATGTAGCTTCAAAAATTGAAAAGTTCTTTAAAAAGATTATTCCTGATGTTGTAAAAACATTCTTGGTACCATTTTGTACATTATTAGTAATTGTTCCATTAACATTTTTAGCAATAGGACCAATTTCAACATGGGCAGGTAAATTACTTGGAGCTATAACATTAGCTATATATAACTTTAGTCCAGTTGTTGCGGGATTATTCATTGGTGCCTTCTGGCAAGTATTCGTTATATTTGGATTACATTGGGGTCTAGTACCTATAGCTATCAATAATTTGTCTACATTAGGATATGACCCAGTATTAGCACTTTCAATAGCAGCATCCTTTGCACAAACAGGTGTAGTTGGAGCAATATTATTAAAAACTAAAAATGCTAAATTAAGATCTATAGCAATACCAGCATTTATTTCAGGTATTTTCGGTGTTACAGAACCAGCTATATATGGTGTTACTTTACCAAAGAAAAAGCCATTTATTTTAAGTTGTATAGGTGCATCTATAGGTGGAGCTATAATAGGTTTTTGTGGCTCTAAAGGATATATGATAGGTGGAATGGGAATTTTTGCTCTTCCAAGTTATATTGGACCGAATGGATTTGATATGGGATTCTATGGAATAGCTATATCAATGGTAGCAGGATTTGCTATAGGCTTTATATTAATGTTATTTACTAAACTTGAAGAAGATGAAGAAAGTAGTGAAACAGTTAAGGAAAACCAATTAGTAAAGCAAGAAATATTAATTAGTCCATTAAAAGGTGAAGTTAAGCCTTTATCAGAAGTAAAAGATGAAGCATTTTCATCAGGTGCACTTGGAAAAGGTATAGCTATAGAACCTTCAGAAGGTAAAGTGGTTGCTCCTGTAGATGGTGTATTAACAACCTTCTTCCCAACAGGTCATGCATTAGGAATTACAAGTGATAATGGAGCTGAAATACTGATTCATATAGGAATGGATACTGTTCAATTAGAAGGAAAGCATTTTACTCCTAAAGCAAAACAAGGTGATATCGTTAAAGCAGGAGATGTGTTATTAGAATTTGATATTAATGCTATAAAAGAAGAAGGATACTCAGTAATAACTCCTGTAATTGTTACAAATTCAGCTAATTATTTAGATATTATTGAAACAGATAAAAATGCTGTTAACTATAAAGAAAATTTATTAACAGTTATGATTTAAAGCTGAATTTTATAATAATCAAAAACAAAATTTAAATATATATTGAAAACTATATTATAATGGTATATAATTAAGAAAATAAAAAATATATATCTTCAGGGCAGGGTGTGAATCCCTACCGGCGGTATAGCCCGCGAGCTTAATTTAAGCAGATTCGGTGTAACTCCGAGGCCGACAGTTATAGTCTGGATGAAAGAAGGTAACCTATTAGAAACTTTGTTTTCAATGTTTTTGATTATACGCCCTGATGTATTTTACATCAGGGCTTTTTATGTTTATTAATGAAAAAGAAACTATTTAAATTATTAAGCATTGAGAGCAAAATCACTAATAAGCTACCCAAGGAAGATAAACTTTAGGGAGGCATAAAAATGAATGAAAAAACAAGCAAATTAGTAAAAATCTCTTTATTATCAGCAATAGCAATTATACTTAGGTATATCGAATTTCCAATAATACCAGCTTTTACATGGCTACAATTTGATTTTAGTGATGTTCCAGCGATGTTAGGAGCTTTTGGATTTGGTCCTATAGCAGGAATAATTATAGAATTATTAAAAAATGTATTGATTTTAGTTATAAAAGGAACAGGTACAGGCTTCGTTGGAGAACTTGCTAATTTCTTAATGGGATCTGCGTTAGTGGTACCAGCAGGGTTGTTATATTATAGAAAGAAAAACAAAAAAAATGCAATAATTGGAATGATTTTAGGTGCAGTTTGTATCCAAATAGTAGGGATTTTATCAAATATATATATATTATTACCTGCTTATCATATGACAATGGATAATACAATGCTTATGAACTATATTACATTTGGATTGTTACCGATTAATGGGATAAAGGCTGTTGCAACTTCAGTTGTAACTTATATATTATATAAAAAGTTATCAGTAGCAATTTTCAAAGCAGAATCAAATTTTGGAAGCCAAGAGAGAACAACAAATTAGTCTAGATATAGTATTAACATTTATTTAAGCAAATAGCTGATTTGAAATAATAATTTGATTATTTCAAATCGGTTTTTTCATGTTAAAAATTTAGAATTACAAATGTTTATTAATAATTATTATTGCCTAATAGAAAAAAATTTGATAATATATAAATATAGCATTCTAAGTGAAAATTTAGAAGCTAAGGTATATAAGTTGGTTATTAATAAATGAAATTGAGGAGGGTGTATTATGGAAAAGTATATTTGTACAGTATGTGGTTATATCTATGATGAGGCAGTAGGTGATCCAGATAATGGAGTAGCACCAGGAACAAAATTTGAGGATCTTCCAGGAGATTGGGTTTGCCCATTATGTGGAGTACCAACTTCAGACTTTGAAAAACAATAATAAAAAATAATCTTTAAGATTACATATTATAAAAGAATTTATTTAAGTATAAGGGACTATCAAAATGTTGTTGACATTTGATAGTCCCTTGCACTATATATTGTAGAAATTATTTTATTATATTCAAAATTAAATAAATAGGAAAATAAAGTTATATGTTTACCTATTTAAATTAATACCGGCTATTCTTTTAACCACATTAATACAGCATCTTCTTTATTGTCCTCATAATAACCTTTTCTAATACCAGCTTCTTTAAAATTATATTTTTCATAAAGACCTCTAGCAGCTTTGTTACCACTTCTCACTTCAAGGGTATAAGCGGTGCAGCCATGATTATTGCAATAATTAATTAGTTCTACTAGAAGCTTAGAAGCTATGCCTTTGCCTCTAAAATCAGGATGTACTGCTATATTTGTTATATGACCTTCATCTAAAACAATCCAAGTTCCAGCAAAACCTACAACTTTATTATCAGTTTTTGCAATGAAATATTTAGCCACAGGGTTAGATAGCTCTTGAATATAAGAAGCTTTGCTCCAGGAATCAGAAAAACTCAGTGAACTTACGGCTAAAAGTCCGTCAATATCTTCTTCTTTCATTAAATCAATAGTTATGCACATTGCTATTTCATCCTTTGCTCATATTCTCTTTCTGCTTGAGGTTTTTTTAAATAAAATGGAGTGGAGTTTGGATCATCGAATTCACCATTTTCTATTAGTGAATATCCAATTTCGCCTAAAGCAGAAGCACGAACTAAATTAAGGTGATTAGGTGGAAAATAGCAATTTGGACAGTGTTCAATTAAATAGTCTTTGTATTTATCTACGCCATCACCTATGAAGATGACTTTTTCATTTTTAGATTTTATTATTTCTATAAGTTCATCAATATCTAAGGCTGAAAAATCTAATAATCTTTCTAAAGTTACTGGTATTTCAGAGGCAACTAAGCTTGGATGTCCTTTATATAACGAAGTATAAACACTATTTCTTAAAGCATCCATTATAGGACAAATTATTCCATCAAAATTAGAAGCGCTAAGAGCTAGGGCATCTAAACTAGATATACTTACATATGGCTTATTGCTTCCAAAGCTAAGTCCCTTTATAGTAGCCATGCCTATTCTAAGACCAGTGAAAGATCCAGGGCCTTTAGAAACTACATAGCCATCAATATCATCAATAGTTAGGTTATTAAGTTTTAGTAAATTATCAATTATATTCATTAGTATAACTGAATGTTCTTTTTTATCATTTAAAGTAATTTCTCCAAGTAATTTATGATTCTTCATTAAAGCAACAGTTGCTACTTTTGAAGATGAATCAATAGCAAGTATAATCATATTTTAAAGCTCCTTTATATAGTTATATCGATCTCCATAAGGAGTTAATATTATTTTTCTGTAATCTTCACCTTTTTCAAGGTCTTTCTTTATGCTTATATGAAGTAAATCTTGAGGTAAAATTTCTTCAATGTAATTTGCCCATTCTATAATAGACACTGCATCTGAAAATATGTAGTCATCAAATCCAATTGCATATATTTCATCAGGATCGCTCACTCGATAAACATCAAAATGGTTAAGTTTGAGCCTACCACCTTCATATTCATTAACAATTGTAAAAGTTGGACTTGTTATATTATCATTTATTCCTAAACCAAGGGCAATTCCTTTAGTAATATGTGTCTTGCCAGCACCTAAATCTCCAGTTAAACAAATTATATCACCAGCTTGTAGCAATTTACCTAAATTTATTCCTAATTGAGTAGTACTATCTACATTATAAACTTCGAATTCCATGAAAATCCTCCTTTAATGAGAGTTTAAATTATAATTCCCATCCTTATATTTTATATCAAAACAGAATAAAATCAAATTAATTAAACGAATACTAAAATATTATTATAAAATAGGCTTATATTTAATGTGAGTTTTATATAATATAAGAAAAGTAATAAATTTTTATATATTTATTATAAATTAATTGGTATAATGAACATAAGTATATCCAGAAATTAATTTACCGAATTCATGAAAAGTAATATGTGTTATTAAACTTGGAGGTGGCATACTTTGAAAAAGATTACCTTTGCAATGGTAATAATAACTATTGCATTGTCTTTTGGCATGAATTTATTTTCAGACCCGTTATTAGCAAATACAGAGAGTCATAAAACTGAAAATAGGGGAGATTTTTTAAACATACTAACGGTTAATAAACCTCAATATGATATGGTTAAAAAAATTGTGAAAGATAAAAATAATGTTGAATATATGCTTACTAATGAAAAAGATATTAGTGAGTTTAAGTATAATGAAGATGTTTTAAATAATATATCCAATATGGACTTATTTATATATTCCGGCACTTCATTTGAACCTTGGAGCAATTCTTTAATTGATGAATTGAAAAAAGGAGATTTAGGAATAATAAATTTATCTAGAGGCATAAGATTACTGAATTATTCACAAAATAATAGTAATAAAGAAAATCCTTATTATTTTGAGGGAATTAGTGAATATAAAATTGCATTATGTAATGTAAAATCAGCAATTCAAGATAGAGATCCCCAAAATAGAGATTATTATGAAGAAAATTATAATGAAGCCATAAAAGAATTTGATAATAAGATAAAGATATATAATGATAAAATTAAATCACTTAGTGACTATAAATTTATAACGCTAAATAATGATTTTGATTATTTAACTAAAGCATTAAATTTAAATACTATTCAGCTTGATAATCACGAAATAGCTGATTTTATTAAGCTTAATAATTTAGATGCTAAAAAGGTTATAATAATAGTTGATGGAGAAGCAGGAACTAAATTGAATTTATCAGGATACAATACAGTGAATTTATGGAAATATTATGGAGATATGTCTTTCGATGATTTAATTTTGTATAATATAAAAGAATTATCAAAATGGGCTCCATTAAAAGAGAATGGAACGGTTAATTCTACAGGTAAAGTGGCATAAGAAAAAAAGTGTTGCTTTATTTATAAATGTATTATATAATGATTATTGTCTCGAAGGGGTATGGCTCAACGGTAGAGTAGTGGTCTCCAAAACCATTGGTTCTGGGTTCAAATCCTAGTGCCCCTGCCAAGAAGATTAAAGTTATAGTGTTTATATGCTATAACTTTTTTTGTTATAAGAAACAATATATGATTATAGCTATATTGAAGATGAATTTTGAATACTTTTAAATTTAAAATTTTGGAGTAATAATTTAATTAAAATTAAGTGGAATTCTATTCAGCTTTATATAATTAAGTATATGGATATCCTTATTGACATAGATATGAAACAACTATATAATTTCAATATTGATTAAACAATGGCGTTTAAAGAAGCAATTCTTTAAGTGCTATTTTTTTATACTTATTTTATTATGTGAATTTATGACTAGAATGATATTTAATAATCCTAAGGGAGATATATGTTCTGATTATTAATGTTCAATTATCAATGGGTATTGAACACGAAAGTGTTAGGGCGAAATTCATATAAATAAAAATCAATAAATAATTAGTTAATGTGTGTATTTATTGAATGCAATTTAATTAAAAGTAGATGAATAGGACAATGGTGTCAAATAAATAGTATTTTGGCCCATTGTCTCTTTTTTTGTTTTCGGGGGGTGGGATATATATTAAATGATGAAATATATAGTATAGGTGTTGATATTGGAACTTCAACAACCGAAGTTATAGTTAGCAAATTAAAGATTAAAAAAATTTTAGGTTCTTCGCTGATTAAGGAAACAGTAATAGAAGGGAAAGAAATAATATATAGGAGTCCTATTGTATTTACTCCACTTTGCAATGAAACAACTATAGATTTTATAAAGGTTAAAGATATTGTATCCGACGCTATAAAGTTAAGTGTAGTAGAAAAAGAAAAAATATCTACAGGAGCAGTTATTATAACAGGAGAAACTGCAAGAAAAGAAAATGCAATGGAAGTATCTAATAATCTTTCAGAGTATTTAGGAGATTTTGTAGTAGCAACAGCAGGTCCTAAGCTTGAAGCCTTACTTGCAGGTTTTGGTTCAGGTGCTTCAGATATATCAAGGAAGCTTAATAGAAGAATAATGAACCTTGATATTGGAGGAGGAACAACTAACGTAGCTATTTTCAATTGTGGTGAATGTGAGCAGACTTTTGCGTTAGATATTGGGGGACGACTTATAAAGTTTAATGATGAGGGTCAAATTATTTATATTTCTAATAGAATTCAATTTCTAATAAAAAGCCTTGATATAAACTTGCAGCTTGGAGAGAAGCCAGAACTAGAAGCTTTAAAGCTCATATGTGGAAAGCTAGCAGAAAGTTTATTGGAAGTATGTTGTTTGAAAGAAATTAACCAAAGCACAAAAAAGTTATTTATAAGTGATGGGTTTGAAGGGATTGAGGTTGACTATATAAGTTTTTCAGGGGGAGTTGGAGAATACGTAGGGAAAATTAATGAGAATATTAGTTTAAATGAAATAACAAAACACAACGATATAGGACAACTTTTGGGAAATTCTATAAGTGAGATGTTTGAAGAGCACAAGGAAATGTTACTAGCTCCAAAGGAGAAAATAAGGGCAACTGTAATTGGAGCAGGAAACCATTCTTTAACTATAAGCGGTGGTACAATAGCCTTTGATAAATCGGTGCTTCCATTAAAAAATATACCTATACTAAAACCTTTTTATGAGAATGAAAACTTAAATGATATATATGTTCAAGGCATGAAAAAACTTGATATGTATGAAGATATACCAATTGCAGTTTCACTTAAAGGCCCTAAAAGTCCAACTTATGAAGAAATTAAATTAATTGGTCAGGAGATAATTAAATTATTCAAAAAAATTAAAGGACCAATAATTGTAGTTTTAGAAAATGATTTTGCAAAAGCTTTAGGACAAATAATTTCTCTAAATTTAGAAGAAAAAAGAGAAGTTATATGTATAGACAAGATATCAACAAGCAATGGTGATTATATTGACATTGGCCTGCCAATAGGAGATGCAATCCCAGTAGTTATAAAGACTCTAATATATAGCACTTAAAGTCCTATATTTCTATAATAGTTACCTAAAAATAAGAAAATCTTAAATTAATTATATTTATATATTGTAATGACAGTTAGCAATTATACAATGTTACCAGTGTCTAAGCCATTATTTTCTAAATAAATTTTATAATCTGTAAGCTGTAAATAGCAAACTGTAAATGTGAAGCTATGCAAGTTGTAAGGGATGATGAAATTTTATCCAACTGTGAACTGTAAATGGTTAACTGTTAACTGAATTAAGGGAGTGGTTAAAATGAATAATGAATTAAAAAAGACACTTAAACCAATACAACTTTGGAGCATAATAGTTGGAATGGTTATATCAGGAATGTATTGTGGGTGGAATAATGCTTTAGATTTTACAAGTCCAGTTGGATTTATTATAGCAATTTTAATTGTTACAGTTTTTTATACTACATTTATGTTTAGCTATGCGGAGCTTTCTACTGCAATTCCTCATGCTGGGGGAGCTTCAGAATATGCTTCCAGATCACTTGGTAAGTTTGGTGGATTTATTGCTGGATTTTCATGTTTAGTAGAATTTTTGTTTGCAACACCAGCAATAGCAATATCAATAGGAGCATATATTAACTTTTTAATACCAGCAGTTCCAGCTGTTGCAGCAGCTTTAGTAGCATATGCAATATTTGTGCTTATAAATTGTTTTGGTATTGAAGCAGCTGCTAAGGTAGAACTTATTGTTACTATAGTTGCAATAGGTGGATTAATTTTATTTATGGGAGCAGGTGCACCTCATATTGAAATGAGTAACATTTTTGGAGGAGATATTTTTAAGGGTGGTTTTAATGGAATCTTTGGTGCAATACCTTTTGCAATTTGGTTTTATTTAGCTGTTGAAGGTGGAGCTATGTCTGCTGAAGAATGTGCAAATCCTAAAAAGGATGTTCCAAAAGGCTTTATTTTAGGAATTGTTACTCTTGTTATATTAGCTCTTGGGACATTCTTTGTTGTAGTTGGAATTTCAGATCTTAGCACTTTAGCTGCATCAGGCTCACCATTACCAGATGCCTTACAAAGAGTATATGGAGATGGTCTAATATCGAATGGAATGAGTTTTATTGGATTATTTGGACTGGTAGCAAGTTTACATGGAATTATAATTGGTTATTCAAGACAGGCTTTTGCAATGTCTAGATCTGGATATTTACCTAAATTTCTATCAAATACAAATTCTAAAGGAGCTCCAGCACATGCTATCGTTATAATGAGCTTAATAGGAATGATCTTTGTATTAACAGGTCAAACTGCTGTAATTATAGTTATATCATCCTTTGGAGCAGTTGCATTATATATTATAAGTATGATTTCATTGTTTATATTAAGAAGAAAAGAGCCAAAGCTTAATAGACCATTTAAAGTTGCATACCCAATCGTACCAGCAATAGCACTTTCAATAGCTTTTGTATTTTTAATTGCATTAATTGTTTCGAATTTTTCAACTGTATTATGGGTAGCAGGGGCTTATATATTAGCAATAGCTTATTATTTTGTATATTCTAAAATTCAACAAACAGCTAATGAAGAAGAAATTAAAGGAAAACTTGATGGAGAAATTGTTTAATTTTATAAGGATAATTATATAAGTTCTAATAAAATTCACAATTTTAAAATTTTAAGGCAGTTAAGATTTAATGCTCTTTATGCGGTGAAGTATTAGTTCAGAGTTAAGAGTTTAGGATGAAATAACAAAGCCTATGGCTTTTCTTGCTAAACTGTTAACTGTAAATTGTAAACTGTTAACTGAATAAACGGGGGGGGGTGGGAATATGATTTTAAGAACAACCCTTTTTGGAAATGTATATAATTTTAAAGATATAAAGGAAGTTCTTGCAAAAGCAAATGAAGAAAAATCAGGGGATAGACTAGCTGGAATTATAGCTGAGTCAACAGCAGAAAGGGTTGCAGCTAAAGTAGTTCTTTCGGAGCTTACTATTGGGGATTTAAGAAATAATCCAGTTGTAGATTATGACATAGATGAAGTTACTAGGGTTATCCAAGATGGGGTTAATGAAGAAATATATAATGGGATTAGGGGTATGACTATAGGAGATTTTAGGGAATTTCTTCTTAGTTCAAGTGGTGATGAAATAAAAGCTATAAGGGATGGATTAACTTCAGAAGTTATTGCAGGAGTAACTAAACTTATGAGTAATATGGATCTTATATGTGCATCAAAAAAGCTTGTTAATATAGCAACTTGTAATACTACAATTGGAAAGCTTGGAACACTTTCAGCAAGGCTTCAGCCAAATCATCCAACTGATAATATTGAGGGAATAATGGCATCGGTTATGGAAGGAATAAGCTATGGTGTAGGAGATGCATTAATAGGTCTTAATCCAGCAGTTGATACTATTGATAGTGTTTCTAGGATTTTAAAAGCTTTTAGAGAATTTATGGAGAAGTTTAAAATACCAACACAGAATTGTGTGTTAGCTCATGTAACAACTCAAATGGAAGCTTTAAAAAAAGGAGCTCCTATGGATGTCATGTTTCAAAGTATAGCAGGCTCTGAAATTTCAAATAGAGGCTTTGGTATAGATGTGAAGCTTATAGATGAAGCATATGCTATGATGAAGGAATTAAAAGCTTCAAAGGGAGAAAATTTCATGTATTTTGAAACTGGTCAAGGCTCGGAGCTATCTTCAGATGGTCATAATGGAGCAGACCAGCTTACAATGGAAGCTAGATGTTATGGGTTTGCTAAAAAATATAATCCATTTTTGGTTAATACAGTTGTGGGATTTATAGGACCTGAATATCTTTATGATGGAGCACAGGTTATAAGGGCAGGTCTTGAAGATCATTTTATGGGTAAATTAACGGGACTTTCTATGGGGGTTGATGTTTGTTATACAAATCATATGAAGGCAGATCAAAATGATTTAGAGAATTTGGCAATATTACTTGCGCAAGCCAACTGTAATTATTTCATGGGAATACCAGGTGGTGACGATGTAATGCTAATGTATCAGTCTTCAAGTTATCATGATATTGCAACTTTAAGAGAGGTAACTAATAAAAGACCAATAAAAGAATTTGAAACTAGACTTGAAGAGCTTGGAATAATGAAAAATGGAATATTGACAAGCAGGGCGGGAGATCCATCAATATTTCTAAATATGGGAGTGTAAAAAATAAGAAAAATCAAAGGGTTACTGTCCTAGTTAGATAAAAAACTTTGACAGTAATTTTTTAAATATGGGAGTGTAACTTATGGAAAAGGATATGTTAGAAGATATATCTGCTGTTGATTTAAGTACTAAAATTTCAGTAGATAATCCAATAGATTATAAAGGGTTAATGATTTTAAAACAGTCAACTTCAGCAAGAATTTGCATCGGAAGAGCTGGCTCAAGATATAAAACAAGGGATTATTTACGACTTAGAGCTGATCATGCAGTTGCAATGGATGCAGTTTGGTCTCATGTGGACGAAAAAGTGGTTGAGGAGTTAGGCTTTTATAAGGTTCAAACTTTAGTAAAAGATAAAGAAGAATATATAACAAGACCAGATCTTGGCAGAGGTTTTTCAGAAGAAATCTTAAAGGCTATAAAAGAAAAATGTATAAATGATGTAGATGTACAAATTATAGCTGGAGATGGATTAAGTTCACCTGCAATAACTGCAAATATAAAAGAAATTTATCCAATGATAGTGGAGGGAGCAGAGGCTAAAGGATATAAAATAGGAACACCTATTTTTGTTAAATATGCAAGGGTTGCTACTATGGATAAAATAAGTGAAGCATTAAATGCAAAAGTAACTTTAATACTAATAGGTGAAAGACCAGGTCTTGCTACAGGAGAAAGCATGAGTTGTTATATGGCATATGAAGCAAGTACTAAAAAGCCAGAATCACAAAGAACTGTAATATCAAATATACACAAAAATGGAATGCCACCAGTAGAAGCTGGAGCACAAATTGTTCAATTAATTGAGACTTTATTAGTGGAAAAAAAGAGTGGGACAGACCTCAAATTATAGATATTAAATTACCCAAATGCGGCATGAAGAAAACAAATTAATATTTAAAGCATTTCAAAGGAAATTAACACTTCTTGATCATTGAGCATTGAGCATTGAGCATTGCACTATACGGATTAAGAAAAAATTGTATATGAAATGATAAGGTGATACAATTGAATAAATTAAAATAATTAGAAGTTAAGGCATCAATATAGTATAAATAACAAGGATGTCGCAGATTTGGGGAGGAATAAAAAATGTTAAAAGTAACAAAAACAGATAAGGCTCCAGCAGCTATTGGACCATATTCTCAAGCAGTGAGTTTTGGAGATTTATTATTTACATCAGGGCAAATAGCTTTAGATCCTGTAACAGGAGAAGTGGTAGGAACAACTATAGAAGAGCAGACAGAACAAGTTATGAAGAATCTTTCTGCAATATTAGAAGCTAATAATATTGATTTTAACAATGTAATAAAGACTACATGCTTTATTGCTGATATGGGGGATTTTGCAAAATTCAATGAAGTATATGCTAAATACTTTGTGAGTAAACCAGCGCGATCATGTGTTGCTGTAAAAGAGCTTCCTAAATCAGTTTTATGTGAAGTTGAAGTAATAGCCTATAAATAAAAAATTACTAAGAATGCAATTACTAATCCATAGATTATAGAAGTTTAAGTAGTAGCATATAAATAGAAAACAAATTGTCCACAAGATTTGCTTTATTTAAAGTAAATCTGTGGACAATTTGTTTATTTTATGTTAAGCATTTTTTAATTCAGATACTAACTCATCCATAAGTTCTTGAACTGTTGTGATTTTAGTGATTTTACTTGCATTTTCACCACAGAATATAAGACCTTCGTCTATATTACCATTTACAGCATTTATTAAAGCTTTGCTTATGCAGTAAGGAGTGGTAGCAGGATTACAAGGTGTTAAACAATTATAACAACGAGTTACTTTTTCACCAGTAGCATGAACTTTTTTTACAAAAGGATTGCTAATAGCTCTTCCTGGCATTCCTACAGGGCTTTTTACTATTTGTATATCTTCTTTGGAACAATTAATATAAGCATTCTTGAACTCATCAGATGCATCGCACTCTTCAGTAGCTACAAATCTTGTTGCCATTTGAACACCATTTGCGCCTAATTTTAAATATTTAGCAATATCATATCCATCAAAAACGCCTCCAGCAACAACTACAGGAATTTCCTTATTGTATTTTTCAGCATATTTTTTTGTTTCACTTATTATGTCAACAACAGATTGATCGAAGTCTACACTGTCATTTTCTAGTTCTTCAACTTTAAAACCTAAATGACCACCAGCTTTTGGTCCTTCAATAACAACAAGGTCTGGTGCAACATTATCATGCTTATCCCACAATTTTAATATTACTTTTGCAGCCTTTAAAGAAGAAACAATTGGTGCAATTTTTACAGAAGATCCCTTAACTATTTTAGGTAGCATTGTAGGAAGTCCAGCACCAGATATTATTAAATCAACACCAGCTTCTATTGCAGCTCTTATATGTTCTTCATAGTTGTTAGTTGCAACCATAGCATTAATTCCTATTATTCCATTAACAGCTTTAGATTTTGCTAATTCAATATGCTTTTTTAAAGCTTTTAAATTTGCTTCTAAAGTGTTCTTTTCAAAATCATCTTCTTTATATCCAAGTTGTGCGGCAGAAATTATTCCAATACCACCAGCCTTTGCAACAGCAGCAGCTAAATTAGAAGCTGAAACACCAACACCCATACCTCCTTGGATAATAGGAATAGGAGCAACTAAATTTCCAATTTTAAGAGAATTAAAATTCATTTCACATATATCCTTTCACAAGAAAATTCGATAATAAAATACTTTGACTATCAAAGTATTATACTATATTATAGAATAACCTGACTACTTAGACAAGAAATATTTAAAAATACTTTGTATAATGTTATATAAAAATATGCTGTTTGTATAAGTTTTGGTAAGAGCTTTAATATTCATATTATATTGTATAAGCTTGTGTTAATTACTATGATTTAATATAATTAGCGAAACTTATGATAATTCAGTAGTTATAACTGAATTTATGGAAGAAGAGTATAATATAGAAATTTAATGTTATAAATCCTTGACATAATATATTGTTCTATGATAAGATACTAAATGTCTTAGGGGTATGGCTCAACGGTAGAGTAGTGGTCTCCAAAACCATTGGTTGTGGGTTCAAATCCTACTGCCCCTGCCACAAAGGTCGTAGTACGTTGTATTACGGCTTTTTTTTATTTTAGGAGATAATTTAGCAACAGGATTCAGTTATGCATTTCTATGAATTATCAAAACTTCCGAACCAACAATAGAAGAAATAAAAGAGACTTTGGAATAAAATTAAATTATAAAATGTTTGAGGTATCCAAAATAAATTTGTTATGGAATTGATAATGTTGTTGATTATTTTGTGGATAAGAATCTTGAGGCTGTGAATAATTTTAATCTTGAATAATTAATAACATAAATTAAAAATCTTAGAAATATTCAATTTTGAGTATTCTAAGATTTTTTTGAAATTTAAAGTGTGCTTTTTTATTGAATAGAAAAATATGTAATTATATAATTAGAAGTAGTAAACAAATTAGAAGGAGGCACCATATGTCTTTTTAGATATATTCAAATCAGGGGTCTCAAAAGTAGAATTTGAAGATTTAAAAAACAAGGAATAAAATTTAAGGAATTATAAAGAAGAAAAATATAAAGAAACTTATTAAATTATAAGGAGACAAAAAATGAGCAGGTGTGAAAAGGCTATTGTGACAGTTTTATGTATGGTTTATGATGGTAATAAAATACTACTTCAGGATAGAGTGAAAAAAGATTGGCGTGGACTAACGTTTCCAGGTGGACATGTAGAGAAAGAAGAATCTTTTGTTCAAGCAGTTATTCGTGAAATATATGAAGAAACTGGATTAACGATAAGTGAGCCTAAATTATGCGGAGTAAAGCAATTTCAGACAGATGAGGATGAAAGATATATTGTATTGTTGTTTAAAACTAATAAATTTGAAGGAACTTTAGTTTCTTCTGATGAAGGAGAAATGATATGGGTTGATAGGAACTCATTAAACAATTGTAAGTTAGTGGATGATTTTATGGATTTAATAAAAGTTTTTGATTCAGATAACTATAATGAATTTATGTATGAACGCAATAAATCAGGTGAAGATTGGTTAATTAGATTGTATTAATTTTTAGATTGGAGAGAAGTTTATGAAAAATAGTTGATAAACAATATTTAGAACAGTTAAAAATATGGTTTTAAACTATTGCGAATAAAGAAGGAGAAGATTTTAAATGGTTGTTCGTAAGGCTAAATTAGAAGATGCCAATAATTTATTAAGCATGTTGTTGGCTTTAGATAAAGAAACTAAATATATGTTGTTAGAACCTGATGAAAGAAATAATGATGTTAGTAGAGTGGAAGGAATGATACAGCAGAGTATTAATGGAGGTAATCTTTTATTAGTTTCAGGGGAAGGTAATAATATAGTAGGGTTTCTTTCTGCCCAAAGAGGTATTTTAAAAAGAATTAATCACACAGCATATATTGTTGTGGGGATTCGTGAGTTTCAACGTGGAAAAGGAATTGGAAGCAAATTTTTCTCTGAATTGGATCTGTGGGCAAAAGAAAATTCAATTATAAGACTTGAATTGACAGTAATGTGTCCTAATATAGTTGCAAAACATTTATACGAAAAGAATGGATTTGAGGTAGAAGGTATAAAAAAGAAGTCTATGCTGGTTGATGGTGAATATGTGGATGAATTTTATATGGCAAAGTTGTATTTATAATCCATTGTAAAATTTTATTATAATTTTTGTATGTTAATATTGACACTACATAAGTAATAACATATAATAAACAAGCAAATGGTTTTATTTTTAGTTAATTAATCCTTTTATTGTATAAGGATTAAGAAGTTAAATAATCATTATGGTGAACGTAGTTCAGTTGGTAGAGCGCCAGTTTGTGGCACTGGTTGTCGTGGGTTCGAGTCCCATCGTTCACCCCATACTGGGATGTCGCCAAGTGGTAAGGCCATGGATTCTGACTCCATCATTCGTAGGTTCGAATCCTACCATCTCAGCCATTATATACGGTTCACTAGCTCAGTCGGTAGAGCACATGACTTTTAATCATGGTGTCCCGGGTTCGATTCCCGGGTGAGCCACCAATTATTTAGCCTAAAGTAGAAAAAGATATTTAAGCATATCTCTACTTTAGGCTTTTTTGCGTATAAAAATATAAAACTTTTGGATTTTAAAAGATTAAAATATAGATTTCTTTATTAGGTATTCGTTAATTTGTTCGGACGAAGCATTATTTTCAGGTACTATTATACATAATAAATATTAAAGGAATATAGACATAGATGCAGTCTATACTTTATTCATAAGGATATTATTTCGTAAATTTTCTAAATATGAATATAAAAACAAAGTCAACTATGTCTAGCGTATCAATATGAATATATTGAAGAGAAATAAAGCATTATTGTGTAATATGAGTATATATGTGAATTTCTGCTCAAATTAATAGTATTGAGGTGAATAAAATGATGTTAAGATAAAACACGTCGCTGAGATGCGTAAACAACTTAAAACAAATTGATTGATGAAAGTTACAAAGATAACTTAAAAGAAATTGAAAAAAGTTGTTGACAGAGCATTCGAGTGATGATAT